>DAIDMU010000052.1 GCA_027448805.1 Sulfurimonas sp.
AGTTTATGATGAGAGAACGCATCGCCTTGTCGGAAGCGGTTTTTGACATTATTTGGGACGCTACACTGGCTTTTATAGGTATTATTATTCTCTCAATGGTGCTAGATGAGATAGGATTTTTCGAATGGGCAGCGCTTAAGATGGCAAAACTCTCAAAAGGCAGCGGACTTAGAATGTTTTTCTACTCCATCATTCTTGGAGCTTTTGTTTCGGCGGTTTTTGCAAATGACGGAGCGGCACTTATCCTGACTCCAATTTTGCTGGCTAAAATGCACATACTCAGACTAAACGCAAAAACAATCCTTGCTTTTTTGCTAGCAGGCGGATTTATAAGCGACAGCGCCTCTCTGCCTTTTGTCTTTTCAAACCTTACAAACATAGTCACGGCAAACTACTTCAATATAGGTTTTGGAGCATTTTTCTCAAATATGATTTTTCCGTTTTTTGTAAGTACTCTTGTAAGCATGTTGGTTCTATGGGTTGTTCTGCGCAAAGACATTCCAAAAAGTGTTGACGTAAGATTGCTTAAAAAGCCCGAAGATGTGATAAAAAACAGGTCGTTATTTAACTTTAGCTGGCTCTTTTTGACAATTTTGCTCTCAAGCTATTTCATCGGCGATGCGTATCATATTCCGATATCGGTATTTGCTCTTGGAGGCGCAATCATCTTTTTGGTAATCGCAAGCTACACAAAAAGTGTCGAGCCGAAACATATTATAAAAAATGCGCCTTGGCAGGTTGTATGGTTCTCGCTTGGGCTCTACATCGTTGTTTACGGGCTTAAAAATGCGGGGCTCACCGACTACCTTACTGAGATTTTGCTCTATCTTAATACGCAGAGCGAGGCTGTAGCCATCGTGGGAACCGGTTTTTTAGCGGCAATACTATCGGCTGTTATGAACAATATGCCGACAATTATGATTATGGATATTGCGCTAAAAGATATTGGCAACGAAGCTATGATTTACGCAAATATCATCGGCTGTAACCTAGGACCAAAAATGACTCCGTTTGGCTCACTTGCTACGCTTTTGTGGCTTCACACACTTAGCAAAAAAGGTGTCAAGATTGATTTTTGGTCATATACAAAGTTCGGTCTCATCGTTACGCCGCCGGTTCTTTTGGTTGTCTTGCTATCTTTAACTTAAACAAAGGAGTTTACAAAAAATGTTAAAAGTCAAAAATACAAAAAATGGCGTCAGCGCCTTTCTGTCAGGTTTTAAAACCGAAGATATAGCAGCTAAGATAGAAGCTTGCAAAAATGGAAAATGTGAATGCTCATGTGATTCTGAGATAATGGGCAAAATCCAAAACATCGAGTTATTAGAGAGTGAAAATGGCGCGAATATCGTCATAACAGGAGATATAAGTGCCGATAAGCTCACTCCTTTAATGAAAGAGTGCTTCTTACAATAGCTATTTTGCAGATTTTTTAACATGTACACGCCTTTGGTATCTTAAATGAGATATAATTTCGGATTAAATTCTCAAACATTTTGGGATAGACGGAACAACAAGGAAACAATATGTTGCAAAACCAACACCTAGAGCTAGGGCGAATCAACTGCCTCCGCGTCGACAGGCACACTCCCCACGGTATTTTTTTAGAATCCATAGATGAAAAAGATGTGCTCTTGCCGCAGGCTTACGTTACAGACGAGATGCAGGATGACACCCTTTTAGAGGTATTTTTATATACGGACTCAGAAGACAGGCTGATAGCAACAACACTTAGGCCAAAAGCGATGCTTGATGAGTTTGCCCTTTTTGAAGTTGTCGATGTAGCGCCGTTTGGAGCATTCGTTGCGTGGGGACTTGCAAAAGACCTGCTTGTTCCAAATATGTTTCAAAAAACACCATTTAAAGTCGGTGATAAAAGGTTTTTAAGAGTAGTTTATGATGAGAGAACGCATCGCCTTGTCGGAAGCGAGAAATTGGGCGATTTCTTTGACAAAAAACCAAAAGGACTTGCCCCGCACAAAGAGGTAGAAATACTCATTATTGCAAAAACCCCGCTTGGGTATAAGTGTATAGTAGAGGGTAGATACGAGGGGTTGATATATCACAACGAAATATTTGAGAAAATTGAGATAGGAAGCATCAGAAAAGCATATGTTAAAACTGTTAGAAAAGACGGCTGCATAGACCTCACCCTCCAACCCAGCGGAGCAAAGAAAAAAGATGCTTCTCTGGAAAGAGTTCTCTTGCTTTTAAAACAATGTAGCGGCAAAACAATGCCATACAACTACAAAAGCGATGCCCAGCTTATTGCAGAGGTGTTTGGGCTTAGCAAAAAAGAGTTTAAACGCTCACTAACTGCTCTTCAGGAGAGCGGAGCTATCGAGGTTAAAGATAGCGGTATTTACCTTGTGGGCTAAAATGGCGAAAGAGAAAAAAAGCATAGAGCTCACCGATAAAAAAATATCTTTTAAATTGGAGAGAGTTTCATATAATGTTATAAGATTTTTCCCAACCAAAATGACAGTGGATGTTATGGTGTTTGAAGATGGCATTAAAGAGGGTGTAAAAACTATTCCTTTTGCCCATCTTCCAAAAGAGATAAAAAAAATCATTAAACCGAACTAAATATATTTAAGGAACTGCTTTTGACATTTAATCAAATAAAAATGGCTGTCTACTCCACGGTTATCACAAACTTTTATGGATTTAAACTAACAAAATTCAAAGATTCAAAAGATAAAAAGAGATTTAGAATTGAGTATGCAAACAAACTGCTAAATAAATTAAATATTAAAATAAAAGTTATAAACGAGCAGAAACTTCCAAAAGATGGGCAGTTTCTGCTCATATCAAATCACAGAAGCATTATTGACCCTCTGATTGTTGAAATCGCCACTCAGCACAGCTCAATTTTTGGATACTGGATAGCAAAAAAAGAGCTCTACGACTCACTCTTTTTTGGAAAATTTACCAGAAATGCCGGAACAATTCTTCTTGACCGCGAAGCCTCGCAGATGAGCGGCTTTTTTAAAGATATAAAAAGCTGTGTCAAAGACGGCAACTCAGTTTTTATATTTCCGGAGGGAACAAGAAATAAAACGGACACGGAACTTACAGAGTTTAAAGAGGGTTCTCAAATAATCGCAATAAAAAACAGACTTCCGATTCTTCCTGTTTACATACGCTCAAAAGCAGATGCTATTTTAAAATCGGCAATAAATGACTCTGCCCAGCAGCGAATAATTGAGATAGAGATAGGCGATATTATAGATTACAGAGACAAAACTATGCCTCTTGAAGAAGCCTATCAAAAGCAGTTTAATATAGCATAGCATTTTAGATTATGAGAATCAGCTATAAATTAGAAAAAATAGCCTCTGTTTTACAATCTACTAACTAAGTTATTATCTCTTTTTGGCTAACATATCTTACTTGAAACGGAGAAGTTACATGGCAGAAGTTAAAAAGTGCAATTCATTGGAAGAAGTTAGGCAAGAGATAGACAAAATTGACGACGCAATCGTTGAGCTTATATCTCAAAGAAGCCATTTAGTTCGTCAAGCTGCATCGTTTAAAAACAGCATCGAAGAGGTAAAAGCTGATGACAGAGTTGATTATATCCTGCAAAAAGTTCGCCACTCAGCAATCAAAGCCGATGTCTCTCCAAATATGATTTCTGATCTTTTTAAGATTATGATCAATGAAATGGTAGAAACTGAAATATCAGAATTTAGAAACACACAAACGTTTTAAAGCCAATAATGAAATACATTCTAATATCACTGCTGCTGACTTTTAACGCTATTGCCTATGAGTCCTTTATAACACCTCTTGAATTAAAAAACTCCTTAAAAAACAGCAACTTGATACTCTTGGATGTTAGCTCTCTATCCAACTACAAAGAGGGCCATATCAGCGGTGCGCTGCATGCAGATATATCTAAATTTATAAAGAGCAAACACAAAAAAACTGCTCTTGATTTTAGCCAGATTGTTCAAAAAGAGCTCATGAAACTTGGCATTGATGAAAACTCAGACGTAGTTATCTACTCAAGAAACCAGGAGGAAGACCAGCTAAATTCAAGCTATCTTGCATTTATACTTATACAGCATGGATTTGAAAATGTGACCATTCTTAATGGCGGATATATGGCTTGGGTATTTAAATATCATGATTTAGTCTCCACAGAGAAATCCGAACCTTTAAAAAAGGGAACATTTACAATAGATAAAAATAGTGATTTTCTTGTGAGTAGTGATTATCTAAAAAAGAATTTGTCAAATATAGCACTACTAGACTCCTCGGAAACATCGGAGCACAACAGCACTATTTTGCTTGAAGAGAGTGATGCATCTGAGTATACTCCATGCATAAAAAACAGATATTACAGAGATAATTTTTTTAGTGATTTGACTCTTAGAAGCGATTTGGAAATTAGGGAATCTTTTATTTACAAGCTGGACTTGAAAAGTGATAAAGAGATAGTAGTATTTGGCGACACAGTTTTTAGCGCTTCGATGAACTGGTATATTTTATATAAAAAGTTTGGCTTTAAAAATACAAAAATATATGACGGGACTTTTAAATAGTTCTTCTAAAAAGAGGTATAAACCTCTTTTTATTTGTACCTGTAAGTGATACGGCCCTTATCGAGAGAGTATGGTGTTAGTTCAAGTTTTACTTTGTCACCAGGCAATATTTTTATGTAGTGCATACGCATCTTACCGGCAATATGACATAAAATAATATGTCCGTTTTCTAACTCAACACGAAATGTTGCATTTGGCAAAGCCTCTATAATCTTGCCATCAACTTCGATAACATCTGATTTAGCCATTTTAATCCTTTTTTTCTCAAGCCAGAGATAAAATTTCAGCTTTACCATTGACAATTGCAACAGTATGCTCATAGTGTGAGCCGCGTAAACCATCGGCACTAACAACATCCCACTTGTTCTCTAAAATAAGCGGTTTCGAATCCTTTTGACAAATCATCGGCTCTAAGCAAAAAACCATTCCATTTTTTATCTTTGGACCTGCTTTTGCATCTTTTCCTTCTAAGTAATTTGGTATCTCAGGCTCTTCATGAGGCTTTTTACCAATACCGTGTCCGCAAAAGCTGTGAAGCGGCACAAAGCCTCTTGAGCGAATTGATTTTTCTAAAACGGCAGATAGCTCTTTAAATCTCATACCGACTTTTATAGACGCTATTGCTTCATAAAGAGAATCTTTAGCGCATGCGATAAGTTCTTCATCCCTAGCAGTTACTTTGCCTACAGGCACTGTAATTGCCGCATCACCAAACCATCCGTCAAGCTCTGTTCCTATATCATAACCGATAATATCGCCCTCTTGGAGTTTATAGTCAGTTGGAATACCGTGAATAATAACTTGGTTAAGAGAGGTGCAGACAGAATTTGGAAAGCCGTAAAGACCTTTAAAAGATGGTTTGGCGCCATTTGAGAGAATATAATCCTCTGCAATAGCATCAAGTTCCCTTAAAGAGATCCCTACTTTTGTATTTTGTTTTAGCAGTTCTAGTGCACCGCCAACAATTTTGTTGGCAGCGCGAAGTTTCTCAATCTCCCCAGGTTGTCTTAGCGCAATGGCCATTATTTACAAACCAACGGCACTTAGCGTCTCATATTTACTAGTGTAAATTTGAGCCTCAATTTTTCTCATCGTATCAAGTGCAACTTGAACAACAATTAAGACTGCAGTACCGCCGAAGAAGAATGGAACACCCATCCCCTTGATAATCATAAATGGCAGAGTAGCAACTAATCCAAGATAAAGAGCGCCCGTAAACGTTAGATTACTGGCAGTAGTATTTAAAAATTCGGCAGTAGCATTTCCGGTACGGATACCTGGAATAAATCCACCCTGCTTTTTTAAATTTTCCGCAATATCTTTTGAATTAAAGGTAATTGATGCATAAAAGAATGCAAAGAAAACAACAAAAATAAATGTCAAAAAGTTAAAGAAGTAACTATTTGGGTTTAGATAATCAGCTATTGCAATAATAGTAGGGTTGCTACTGCTCGATAAAACAGTCATAGGAAACATTAATATCGCACTAGCAAAGATAACCGGAATAACACCCGCCAAGTTAACTTTAATAGGAATATAGTTCATAACTCTTTTATTTTGATTTTGCATAATAACTTTTTTAGCATATGTAACAGGTACACGGCGCTCGCCAAGCTCAACATAAATAATTACAGCAACAGTTCCAAAAACAAGAACAAGAATTGCAATTACAGTCAAGAAGTTCATGGCGCCTGTATTTACCATTGTAATCATTTGGCCGATTGCTTTTGGAATAGCCGAGACAATTCCTGCAAAAATAATCAAAGATATACCGTTACCGATACCATTTTGAGTAATCTGTTCACCTATCCACATAAGAAGCATTGTTCCTGCTAACATAGATATAGCAGAAAGTATGATAAATGTATTTAGATCAACCAGTATTGCGCTGTTACCATTAGGTCCTGTTAAACTTTGCAGTCCAACACTTATACCTACTGCTTGAATTATCGTAATTACGATTGTCGCGTAGCGAATAATCTGCATATACTTTACCATTCCGTCACGCTCTTTTTTCATCTGTCCAAGCGGAGCAAATGTGGCAGCTAGAAGCTCCATAATAATTGAAGCAGTGATGTAAGGCATAATTCCAAGAGCTATGATTGACATTCTCTCAACAGCGTTACCACTAAACATATTAAATAAACCTAGTGAGTCTGATTGGTGAGAATCGAAGAATGAAGCTATAACAGCAGCGTCAACGCCTGGAACCGGCACGTATGCCAGTAGGCGATAAATAAATAAAAAACCGATAGTAATAAATATCTTATTAACTAGATTTTTATTCACGGCTATTTACCTGTAGCAGTAACGTTGTCGTCTTTAATTTTTGATGCTAAATCTTTAGCAGAAGCACCGACTAATTTAACTTTCGTTACTGAAGCAGCAATTTTATGAACACCGCGGATACTCTCAACTGTGATTTCACTCAACTCTGCAACTACTTTTATTTTGTCTACGTTGATTACATACGGTTTTACAACACGAGAAGTAAATCCGATTTTAGGCAATCTTCTTGCAAGTGGAGTTTGTCCACCTTCAAAGTTTCTTTTTCTTGAGCTACCAGAACGAGCAGTCTGACCTTTTCCACCACGTGTAGAAGTCTTACCCATTCCCGAACCGCATCCGCGTCCAACTCTTTTACGCCCTGAAGTAGAACCCTCAGCAGGTGTTAAATTTTCAATACCCATTTTCTATCCTTTTAAGCGACCTA
>DAIDMU010000053.1 GCA_027448805.1 Sulfurimonas sp.
ATAAGGCAAATATGAACAAGTAGAAGAGTATCCAAACTCTCATGAGTTCAGCGAGATTTACCCATCAGATATAGCAAAAATATTAAAACAGCTAGATGATGACAGTGAGTTCTCCACCGCCTTAAAGCTTGTACCCAAAGATTTAATCGTCGATGCTGCTCTTGCCCTCCCTGAGAGATACTTTGATGACGTCGAGGGCTTGAAGATGTTGATGAGGGCATAGCTTCAAAAGTTTTTGATACGCTTGATGAAGAAGATTATATAACATCTTAATTTGCATCAATATATCTTTACTAGGTTTATGTATAATAATATTACTAATTTTGTAAGGATGAAAATGTTCAAGTTAATAATAATAATCGGTTTTTTAGCGCTATTAAATTTGGAGGCTAACACGGATGAGGCGCTTAAAGCTTTTAAAAATAAAGATTATGCAACGGCCTTTAAGCTATATGAAAAAAGCGCAATAGATGGTGATACAAAGGCTCAAAGCGCTCTTAGCTATCTGTTCTCTAACGGATTAGGTACCGAGCAGGACTCAACAAAAGCAATGTTTTGGCTAGAAAAAGCGGCAAAAGGCGCCAATCCTACGGCTCAGTACGATTTGGGGATGATGTACTTGAGTGGGTATAAGGTAGAAAAAGATACTAAAAAAGCCTTTGAATTTTTAACTAAATCTGCCGAACAAAACAATCCTAATGCCCAATATAATCTCTCCTTGATGTACTACAACGGTGATGGAGCGGACTTAAATATAACAAAAGCTGCCCAGCTGTTGGAGAGTGCAGCCACGCAAGGACATAAAGTTGCAGAGCAGAATATAGGTCGCGTATATATGCAGCTTTTAAAGTTCAAAGAGGCGTCTAAATGGCTTGAAAGAAATGCTGAAAACGGGGACAGTAGCGTATACTATTTATTGGCAGAAGTATATATTCAATTAGAGGAGTTTAAAAAAGCAAAAGAGTGGGCGCAAAAAGCTGTTGACATTGGAAATCCGGAGGCTAAGCTGCTTTATGAAAAACATGAGTTGCAGAAATACCAGTAATTAAATAGGAACTATTTTATATCCGGAGCCATATATATTGTGAATAATCTCATTATTTGGTAACTTCACGCGTATTCGTTTCATAAGAGACGTTATGGCGTGAACAGAAAACTCTTTTTCCACTTTTTCCTCATGAAGATAGTCAAAAATTTCTTTGGCTCCAAAACAGTGATTCGGTTTTGAAAACAGTAGCTTAAGCAGCAGATTTTCCATTTTTCTTAATTTAATTTCTTTTGAATTTTCCCAGAGAGTGTTTGTGTCATTATCCCAGTAGATAGCTTCTGTTACATAAGTGCGGTTTGTTGTTTTTCTTATAAGTTCTACGGTTTCTAGTAAAATATTTTTTAGCACATCTGTTTTTATAGGCTTTATTAGGTAAGTTTCAAGGTGTAGTTTGATTGCTTGAAGAAGTTTCTCTTGTTCGGAGTGAGCGCTCATAACTATAATTTTCGTGTTTTTGTCATATTTTCGTATTTTGGCAATCATATCCAGACCGTCAAGATTTGGCATACTGATATCTGTCAAGATTATATTTGGTCTCTTTTGTTGGTATATGTCGTATGCTTCATTTCCGCATGCGGCACTATAAACTCTGTTGAAAAACAGTTGTAAATACTCACATATCATTTCACGTAGTTCTACTTCATCCTCTGCCAGTAAAATCGATATATCTCTAATTTTTTCAATTTTCATTTTTTATCTTTATAATGAATTCAGCCCCAAGTTTCATGCTGTTACTGTAAATATTTCTTGCACTTAAAAAACCGTTCATATTTTCCTCTATAATCATTTTGGCTATATGCAAACCAAGACCTGTTCCCATTGACTTGTGTTTTGTAGTAAAGTACGGATCAAAAATCTTGCTTAAATTCTCCTCATCTATCCCCCCGCAATTATCTGCTATGGTTACGGTTGTATAGTCGCTATTTCTATGGAGCGCAATTGTAATATTTGCGTCAGTTAGATTTTTAGTTGCGATTAAATCATCTATATTGGAGAGAATTGAAACAAGCACCTGAACAAATTCATTTATTAATCCATAAATTTTATATTCGCTATTAAGCAGAAGATTTATTTTAGCACCCCTGTTATTTTGTTCCAAATTTACAATATCAAGCGCTTTTTCTATGGCTGCATGGGCACTAAACCAAGCTTTTTCTTTGTCGGGACTGTAGTAGTTCATAAAGTCTTCTATTGTTTCAGACATATATGTCACACGTTTTTCCATTTTCTCTAATTTATCTTCAATTTCATCTTTAGTGAGCATATTTGCTCTATTCTTTTCTTTTAGAATCGCAAGTGATGTGTTTATGATTGCTAGGGGCTGGCGCCACTGATGTGCAATATTTCCAATCATCTCCCCGATTTCTGCTCTTTTTGACTGTTCAGATAGCAGTAGATTGCGCTCTTTTAGAACAAGCTCTTTTCTTTGCAACTCATCTATCGTATCCATGAGCTCACGATTGTACTTCTCTTCTATATACAATCCGCAATCAAGATTTTTCATATCATTTATTAATTTGCTGATATATTTTTTCTCTATTATTGAGCCGTGCTGAGGGGCTATTAGATTGATATCAAGCTTCTCTATCTTGCCAAGAGCGTAGTTAAAGATATCTTTGCTTGGCATATACTCTTGATGGAACTGTTTTGCTTTGTCAAAATATGTCTCATCTGCATAAAAATCCCAAGACTCATCAATCCCTCCAAAAATATCGCCTGAAAAAAGAATCTTTGAATTTGGATCGTAGCTTACAAACGCCCCAGGAGAGTGGCAGTATGGGGTCGTTAAAAAATCAAGTTTAAACCCACTTGAGGTTATTAATTGATTGTCATGCTTGTCTATCTCATAGTAGCTTGAAGTTACAAGGTAGTGTTTGATTAAAACCGACATTCTGGAGTGGGTTACTATTTGTAAGTCATCTCTGTTTATGAGTTTTTCTATCTCAGGCACTGCTGCTGCTAAATCTGGGTCTTGGTGATGCAGTATGATATATTTTATGGAGTTGATGTCCATAATGCTTTTTACTTTTCTAACTGTTTCACTAAATTCAATCATCGAGCCTGGGTCTATAAGAATAGATTCGTCACCATTTTTTATCAAGTACGGATGGCACTGGAACGGGTCATTCTTTAAATGCATGCCAACCCAATAGATATTTGGCGCTATCAACACTGCTTCCGATGTATTGAGCTCTTTAGGCATTTCCCTCAAACCACTGCAACTGTTCTCTAAGTTCGACCACTTTTCCTACCACTATGAGTGCAGGAGTCGGAACATCTTTAGCTTTTTCCACGATATTTTCCAAAGTTCCTACCACCACGCTCTGCTCTTTGGTAGTTCCTTTTGAAATTACCGCACACGGGTAATCCTTTGCTTTGCCTATTTCCATAAGCTTTTTAGAGATTTTTGATAGGTTGTGAAGTCCCATCAAAAAGACGATAGTGTCATCTGTTTTGAAGTTTTCCCAAGGAATCTGACACTCTTTTTTGTGCGGAGACTCATGTCCTGTTACAACTCTAAAACTGACAGCAACACCACGGTGAGTTACAGGTATGCCTGCATAGGCAGGAGCGCTGATGGCAGACGTGATGCCAGGAATAACTTCAAATTTAATCCCTCTTTCATAAAGATATTGAGCCTCTTCGCCGCCGCGTCCAAAAACAAAAGGGTCGCCGCCTTTTAGGCGTACTACATTCTCATATTTTAAAGCATTTTGATATATGACTTCATTAATGTCATCCTGAGGCACGATATGGCGGCCGTCCTCTTTGCCGACATAGACAAACTCGCACCCACTTTTTGCTTCATCCAAAATATCCGGATTGGCTAAACGGTCGTAAATAATTACATCAGCTTCTTTAATCACTCTAAGTGCTTTTAGAGTTAACAACTCTATATCCCCTGGACCGGCACCTGTTAAATAAACTTTACTCATTATTTGGCCTCTTCATAAATAAATATACCGGACGGTTTTTTGATATTGAACATCTCGCGAGCTAAATACCACTCTTTTGTGTTTATAACTGAAACTTTGTTTGTGTCATTAACAGATACGTAAAGATTAGGTCTAAGATTTGACCATCTTGCATGTAGAACTTTTCCGTCAAATTCGAATCTTTTAACAACCTCTAGCGTCTGAGTATCTATAATCTGCAGAACCGGAAATTTATCGCTGCTGAATGTAACTGCCATATATTTTTGATCAGGACTGAGCGCGGTAAAAACAGGCAGGCCTTCGACCTCTATATTTTTAACAAATTTAAAGTCAGATGTATAGACTAAAACTTTGTTGTTTCCGACCGCAGGTATGAAGACATTGCCATCACTTATGCTCCAAAAACCAAAGTGCGGAACCTTTAAGACCGGCTTTCTGTCTTCAAGTAAAATTTTAATTTTTGAGTATGTCATTGTATCAAGGTCAACTACACCGAAGAAGTCGCTTTTGAAAAATCCTGTAATAAAGTTGTTGTTTTTTATCATTGCATCAAAAGGCATTACTCCAACATCTTCAAACTCTTT
>DAIDMU010000054.1 GCA_027448805.1 Sulfurimonas sp.
CGATTTTGTAATATTTTTAGCTTCGAAGATAGGCATAGCGGAGAGTAATTACGGCATGAAACTGGCACTTTATCACACTGTTTTTAATATTCTTGGAGTTATATTGATATCTCCTTTTACGCATAAATTTGTAAAATATCTTGAGACACTTTTTATTGAGGTAAATATTTATGCTCTAAAACCTCTCTACCTTGATAACGTAGTTATTAATGTCCCGAATGCAGCCATCGAATCCATAAAAAAAGAGACTATTCATCTCTATGACAGTGCAATTGAGGTTATTGCACACTCCATATTTTTACATAGACACAAATTTATAAAAAACCCAGATATCGAGGGTGCTGTAAAAAATTCAGATTTGAGTATAGATACGGACATAAATGAGTTTTATGCAAAGAAGATAAAGTCACTTTACGGTGATATTATCCACTACTCAACACTTTCACAAGAAAATATGAATGAGGCTGAGAAAAATAGAGTTTATGACTTAAAACTTGCATCAAGAGATATTGTAGAGGCTATAAAAAATATGAGGGATTTGCAAAAAAATATTTTTTATTATCTGAAATCGAAAAATTCATATATCCAAGAAGAGTATAACAATTTAAGAATTTATATCGCAAAAACAATAGATACGATAGAGAAGGTAAAAGAGCATGATGATGAACTTGATGTTTTATCAACAATTGAGCTTTTAAAAGAGAGTACTAAGGCTTTGGATGGCATTAAAAACAGCCGAATCGACGCGCTTATAAGGGAGAACAAGATTGATTCCAAGATGGCGACATCACTTATAAACGACAGTGCATTCGCATATGATGTAACACAAAAGCTGATACAAGTTGCTACAATATTGTGGATAAAAGATATAAATATCAGAACTTTGGGGGTACAAATATGAAAATAAGCAAGGTTTTTAAAGGTATTGAGAAACTATTTTTTAGCGAAGCTACTGACGAAAAAAAACAGGAAAAGTTAAAAGAGAAGCTTCTTGAAAAAATTGAGCAAACAAAGGAGGAGATAAGAGAGGCCGGTACTGACGAGCAGCTGCAAGACTTAAAAGCAAAGCTGTATATCCTAAAGAAACTGCTTGAGAGAGTCTAGGATTGTTTATAAAATATTTTTAGGCATAGAGAAGTGGTACCCTTGAGAGTAATCTATTCCTAAATCTTTTACTATTTTAAATATCTCTTTATTCTCCACAAACTCCGCAATAGTCTTCATCTTGAGCTTTTTTGCAAACTCAACGATGGTAGAAACAACCAAAAATGCGTTATTGTCCTTATCTATGTTTTTTATAAGAGAACCGTCTATCTTTAGATAATCGGCTTTAAGTTTTATAAGATATTCGAAGTTGCTGTATCCGGTTCCGAAGTCGTCTATGGCTATTTTGCAGTCGTATTTTTTAACCTCTGTTATAAAGTTTATAACACCTTCAAAATTCTCTATATACTCTGATTCAACAATCTCAAAAACAACCCTTGAGCCGATATTGTACTCTTGAAGCATCATTAGTATATAGTTTGATATTTTGACATCCAGTATGTCATTTATGGAGAGATTGATAGAAAATTCCATATTTTTGTCTTTAAACATCTCAAATGCCTGATAAATAACGGTTTTGGTAATGTCAAAATATTGTCTCGTCTGTTTAGCGACATCCAAAAAGAAAAACGGAGAGACTACTTTGCCATCGTCTATCATCCTCACAAGGCACTCATACTTTTCATTAGACAGATTTGAGTTATTCACAATCGGCTGATAGTAGGTAACTATATTGTTCGTCTTTAGCGCATTTGAGAGTTTTCTTGTCCATTTTATGTTGTTTTCGTATTTGCTGTTTAGTGAAAGAGATTCGTCATATGCTAAAAAATCCACATTGCTCTTTTTTGCAATATTTAGAGCCATATTTGCGCTTGATAGAAGAGTTTCTATATTTTCAAAGGAGACGCCGCAGCTGCACGATAGCAGTATCTCTTCATTTCCGAGAGTGAATTTTTCATTTATAACGTTTAAAATAGTTTTGCTTGTTGATATAAATAAATCTCTGGTATGGTTGTTTGCCAATACTACAAATTCATCTCCTTGAAGCCTATAAAATCTTATATTGCTGTCTTTTGCAATAAGGTTATATATCTTGTTTGCAATAGAGATTATTATCAAATCTCCAAAATGATGCCCGTAAAAATCGTTAATCTGTCTAAAATTGTCGATGTTAAAAATGGCTATTGAGAGATTCTGCAGCTTTTCAATATCGCTATTTAGCTTAAATCTGTTTCCATGACCTGTTAGTGAATCTGTTTTTGCAATCTCTTCAAACTCTTCTCTGTGCTGCATGATTTTTGTCACATCGGTTCTGATTGCGAGATACTCGATAATGGTGCCGTGTATATCTTTAATAGGCACAATAGTAATATTTACCCAGAACTCTCTTCCTTATTTTGCTCTGTTTTTGATTATGCCTTGCCATATCTTGCCTTTTGTTATGGTAGCCCAAAGATTTTTATAGAGCTTCTCGTCGGTGTCGTCAGCTTTTAAGATATTGTGGTTTTTACCGAGAAGTTCGTCTAGAGAGTATCCCGTAATCTCCAAAAACTTGTCGTTAGCATAGGTTATATTGCCGTCTTTATCCGTTCTTGAGAGTATTGTGCTTATATCTATGGCTTTTTCATACTCTTTTGATAGATGCATAGAGCAGTCAAAGTTTTTAACGGAGATCATCAACTGCTCCTCAAAGTATTGTGTTATTTTCTTCTGTTGCGTGATATCGGTTCTTATGGCTATATACTCTAAAATGTTTCCGCTGTTGTCCATTATTGGGTTAATGACAGCTTTTACCCAGTAGAAAGAGCCGTCTCTTTTTCTATTTTTTACTTCCCCAAACCATGGCAGTTTTAAATCTTTTATGGTGTGCCATAAGTCTGAAAAGAACTCTTTTTTCATATCAGGGTGTCTTATGACATTGTGATTTTTGCCTATAAGCTCCTCTCTTGAGTATCCGGTCATGTTGCAAAACTCATCATTTACGTAGGTAATAATTCCTTCGGCATCCGTTTTTGAGACTATAAAGCTTCTGTCAACTGTTGATTTGTACTGTTCAAGAAGCAAGACTGAGTCGCTGTACCTGCGTTCTAGCGTATTTGTGGATGATAAAATCTTTCTTATTACAAGCGCCATTAAAAAAGCAAGAGCAATAATGGTAAAGATAAAGAAAGATGCGATGGTTATGATTTTGTAAAAAATAAGGTCCAATTTCTCATTTATCAATCCGGTTACATGGTTAAATAGTTCGTTTTCAGTATCTTTTAGCAGATTTATAGACTCTGTTGATTTTTCAAACCAATAAAACGGGTCAATGCCAAAATCAGTGTTGTTTCTATTTTTTAGAGCGATGTCTATCATCTTAAATGTTTCATCTACCGCTTCACCTTTAAAGTGATTTTTGTAAAAATCAAGTATCTCTTTTGATGTCGTAGCAGTGAAGTTGTTGGTATTTGAGTTATATGTTTCTAAAGCACCGACAAACGTGATAAAAATATTGTCCAAAATATTATTGTTTGTAAAAACTTCAACCAAGGTCGCCCTAGTTTGTCCCAAAGCCTCTTTTGCCGAACAGAGATAGCTGTATGTTTGAATATAGTTTCTGTTCTCTTTGTCATCCATCATTGATGGTATTGCTTTTATTTGGTCAAGAAGAAGCGCTATATTGTTTGTGTAATATTTTTTGACATCGGCTATTTGCATATTAAGCAGGTTTAATTTTTTTCTTGATTTAATCTCATCTAAAAGTTTTATTGAATCATTGTCATTCTTGTGCGTGTATAAAGATAGTACGTTTTTTGTATCGTCAATAGCTTTATCTAGGCTCTCTCTCGCTGATAGAAGGGTTTTGTCTTCATTGTTTAAGTTTTTGCTTGCAATAAGCACAACCGTAGTGGCTCTCTCTATCTGTAAAAAGTGAACTACTCTTGAGATGGCAATAGCTTCATGAATATTGTGTTTTGTAAACTCCAAGTCTCTTTTTTTGCTTAAATTTTGAGATAAAATCATAAAAGAGAGTATCAAAATAAATAGTATCGGTACAGTCGATAAAAAGAGCAGTTTTGATTTTAAATCCAGCTTCATAATTTTAAGAAATCCTTAGTTTATACGTGTAAATAATATTTTATGTTTAATTTAGTATTATAACACACTTATATGTTATTTTATAATATTAAAAAACATTATATAGAGTATAAAATGCGTTCTATCTCTTCCAGAAGCTCTTTATTGCCGCATTTGTTCGCATAGGCATAGCCGAGTGCTGCACCGGCTCCTACGCCCTCTTTGGCTTCCCCGTCATCATATTTTTTCAGCACGCCAATGGTCGCTTCTTTGAATGAAAAAGTGGTATATAGTGCATGAGGCTTGTAGCTTAGAAGTGATAGTATGTGCGCGATATTTGAGTTTTTGTCATCTGCTACCCACTGTGTTGTCGCAAGAGTGATGTTTTCATGTTTAACGCGCATAAGCACATCTTCTCTGAGTATGTCCGCCACAAGCAAACACGCCGCCATCTGCGTTCCTCCGGCTAAAACAACATGAAATCTCCGCGTTGCTTCCATTAAAAAACCGGCGCAGAAGATAAGCATATTATCACTCACAATGGAGAGCTTTTCAAAATTGCTCATTTTAATATTTATCAAAGAGAGGGCTTTGTTTATAGTCTCATCTCTTATGTTGTTTGGTACATGCAAAAAGCTTGAAGAGAAGTCGTCTCTGCACTCATAGCCAAGCGCTGCGGCAGTTGCGGCAGCCGTTGTCGTTCCGCTTGGCGTGCTCTCTGCGAGGATAAGATAGTTTCCTTTGAGCTCATAAGCTCTTCCTGCCCTCATCCCTTTTTCAAAAACAGCTTTTGCGTCAATATTTGCACCCGTGGCAATTGAATCTGATGGGAGTATGTTAAAGTGTTGGCTGGGCGAATTTTGCGGCGGTGATTGCAGCCCCAAATCCAAAATCTCTATAGCGCTAAAAGGGATGAGATTGTGCACCGCTCTTGTAATTATGGCAGGAGTAGGCACGCCTGTGGGTGTTTCTGCAAGTTCACCCAGAGAGTAAACTCTCTCGTTTACGATAAACTCCGCATCAAGCGTAGGTGTTAATGGAATCATCCCAGGAATTCCTGCTTGAGTTATCCCCGCAATCTCGCAGGTTTTTGTAACGGATGCCGCCAGTAAAAAATCCGCTTTGCCGCTTGGCAGAGTGTCAAGCTCGTTTGTAAATATATTGTATGTTTTCAATTTTTATTCCTCTATAAAATTTTTCTCTTTAAAATCAAATACCATCAAAGAGGCGTTTTTGATACTAATGCCAAATGCCTCTTCCAAACTTATTTTTTTAACAATGCTCATCAAAACTCTTATAACTCCCGCATGGGTAACTACTAAAATGTTCTCTTTTTCAAGTGATGGCAAAAACTCTAAAAAGAATTCTTCTACTCTTTTTATATACTCTTCGTGCGGTTCGCCGTCAAGCGAGTCTATCCACTGCAAAAAATCAAGATACTCTATCTCGCCCTGAGCGATAATCTCATCAAAACTAAGCCCTTCGTGCACTCCCCACGACTTCTCTCTTAGCCTCTCCGTAAAGATTGCATTTTCTGCATGCACGGAGTGTTTTATGCTCTCTTTTGCACGTCTCAAATCAGAGCAATAAACAGCGTCAAACTCCATTTTATCAAGCTCTTTTGCAACTTTTCTTGCCTGAACCTCGCCATCTTTTGAGAGTCCTATGTCGTTGTGTCCGTTGTAGCACTTTTTGTATCTCTCTTCAACCTCTGCGTGTCGTACTAAAGTTACTCTCATGCAAAAAAGCCAAAGAGGAGGAGATTTAGAAGAATGAGTTCGCTCACCTCAATAGTAAAACCGTAGATATCACCGGTAAATCCGCCGTATCTTTTGATGAAAAAGCTTTTTATAACAAACAAAACTAACAGTGTGCTAACAAGCAAAAGCAGTTTGTTATAGAGCAGAACTATCAAGAACGAGTAGACGAGTGCGATAAGCATCTGCGGTTTTGTAAGTTCTGCTTTTGCCAAAGTTCCCATACCGTTTTGACTGATATATGGGTAGAAGTAGATTGCCAAAACAGCATTTAGTCTTGAGAGAAGCAGCACAAGAGGCAGAAGATAGAAGAGTTCAAAATGCGCCAAAGAGGATGCCTTAAGAATCAAAAAAGTAACGCCAAATATCATCCCCATTCCGCCGACATGAGCGTCTTTCATAACTTCCAAGGCTCTCTCTTTTGGAGCATATAGACCGTCGATGGTATCGCTAAAGCCGTCAAGATGAAGCGCACCGGTAAGCAAAACCCAAAGAGCAAAGATGATAACGCCAAGATGTGTTGAGGCTATGTATTGGCTTAAAAGTGCATGTATTCCCCATAAAACAGCACCCAGCAAGAAGCCGACAAGCGGGTAAAACATAACTGCATAGCCGTTTATTCCCTTGTAAAAATTATGAACTTTGAAAAAAGGAACAGTTGTTAACATGGAGATTGCGAGGGTAAAACCTTTAAATATCTCTCTCATTTTATCCTCGTCGAAATGCCGGCTATCGTGTGGTAAACCTCGTCGCAGGAAGATGCTATTAGCTGAGATAATTTCCCGCTGATATCCATAAACTCACGTGCTAAAGCATTCTCCGGAATAACTCCGCATCCGACATCATTTAGAACAAAAACCACTGTTTTGTCAAGTGTCAAAATTGCTTCTATTTCTCTTTTCATCTCATCAAACTTAAAACCGTGATAGAGCATATTGTTTATCCACATACTAACACACTCAATTAAAACAGAGCTATCACACTCGGCAATTTTGTTATAAAGTTTCAGAGGTTCTTCTATGGTTTTAAACTTGTCGCTTCTTAGAAGTTTATGCTCATCCACTCTTCTTTGCATCTCATCGTCTATAAACTCGGTAGTTGCCAGATAGATAGGTTTTGAGATAGAGTTTTTAAGCGTATAAATCTCCGCGTTTAAAGATTTCCCGCTTTTTATACCGCCGATAAAGAGTGTTTTTTTACTCATAGAGCGCCTTTTGTATAAAATCCATATCTACATGCAGATTTATATGCTCGGCAAACTCTTTTATCGCTTCTGCTTTATACTCTTTAAAGTTGTATCCCTTATAGTTTTTATCTATTTTAGAGAATAGTCTGTACCTAAACTCGTCGTTTTCAAATATGCCGTGCACAAAAGTAGCGTAGAGATTTTTCTTCTTTATTTCTCTTTTTTTTGCGACTCCGTTATGTATCTCATAACCCTCTATCATTGAGCCAAAAAGATAGTAACACCCCTTTTGGACAATCTTCTCTTTTGCAAAAACGACTTCGCCCTTTATCCGCCCAAAACCAAATACTTCTTTAAATTCGGACTCTACCGCATCAGGGTCTAAAATCCTCTCAAACATCATCTCATAACCGCCGCAGATGGCGACTATTTTTTGTTTTTTTGAGCTTAAAAACTTCACAAACCCACGCTCTCTCAGCCATAGCAAATCATCCACCACTCTTTTGCTTCCTGGGATAACTATAATCTGGCATGTTTGAACATCAGCGGCGTTTGAGATAAAAGAGAGTTCTACCTCTTTGTCCGCGACAAGAGGCTCAAAGTCGGTAAAATTGCTGATGTGCGGAAGTTTTATAACGCCGACTCTGATTTTAGCTTTGCTTGTGTCTTGAACATAGCTCATCATAGACTGGCTGTCTTCAAAGCCGAGATTGAAAGGTTTGTAAGGCACGACACCTAAAACTTTTATACCGAACTTCTTCTCTATGATAACTCTGCCCTCATCAAAAAGAGTTATGTCGCCTCGAAATTTGTTGACTATCACGCCTATAACATTCTCACGCAGTTTTTTTGGAAGCAGTTTATAAACGCCGTAGATGGAGGCAAAAACTCCGCCTCGCTCAATGTCTGCAACTAAGATGATTTTTGTGTTAAATTCTTCTGCCACGTAGATGTTTGAGAGGTCTTTGTCCATCAAGTTTAGCTCAACAGGACTCCCCGCCCCCTCGGCAACGATGCAATCATACTCTTCTTTGAGCTTTAGAAATGCCTCTTTTACGATGGGTTTGAGTGTCTCTATATCGCGGTAATACGCATGCACATCTTTCTCGCCGATACTTTTGCCGTTGATGATTAGATGCGCGCTGTTTTTTGAGCCTGATTTTAGTAAAACAGGGTTCATATTTGTGGTTGTTTTTAGCCCTATCGCCTCTGCTGCAAAGTGTTGAGGGATTGCTATTTCCCCACTCTCAATATCTGTAACTTGCGAGTTGTTGGAAACATTTTGTGCTTTAAAAGGCGCTACGCTGATACCGCGGCGGTGCAGAAGATAAGTTATTGCAAAGCTGAGTGTCGATTTTCCGGCATCGCTGCTTGTACCAAATATGCTAAGTGAGTTCATACTGTTATTTTATCTAAAATAATATTTTATGCCATTGAACATTCTTCTTTTATATTAAGGAAAATAGGAATAGAATGAGGAACGCAGGTAGGTGTTAAATTTAATTTTAAGGAGTTTATCGTGAGCAAAAAAGAGGCATATAAACAAAAAATAGAAGCAGAGTTGGAGTTAGCTCAGGCTAAGGTGGCGGAGTATAAAGCAAAGAGCAAGATTTATGCGGCGGATGTTCATATAAAATATGTTGAACATGTTGAAGAGCTTGAGCGCATGTACGACACAACCAAGGCAAAACTCAAAAAGCTTGATGAGGCAGGCGAGGAGAAGTGGGAGCACTTTAAAGATGATGTAGAGAGTGCATGGAATGCTTTGAGCACAGCCGTAAAAGATGCGGCAGAGAAGTTTAAAAAGTAAGGCTAGTCTATTTTTCTCCCAAGGCTCTGCCTTGAGAGTTAGTGAAGTTTAGCAACTTTTATATATCTTTATTTCCGCAATACGGGCATTTTTTTGCCGCTACGGGGATGCTCATGGCACACTCGCCGCATGTTTTTTCCGCAGGCGGAGGCGGAGCAACTTCTTCTGTGGCTCTGAGTTTGTTGTAGCTTTTTACAAGCATAAACATAACCGTTCCCAAAATTAGAAACGATATGGTGTCGTTTACGAAAACACCGATTTTTATCGCCGGAGCTCCGGCCTTTTCAAGCTCTGCTATCGTGTTGTAGCTGTTGCCGTCAAGCGCCAAAAAGAGGTTGGAAAAATCAACTTTTCCAAGCAACATACCCACTGGAGGCATGATAATGTTTTTGACAAGCGACTGAACAAGTGTGGCAAATGCCGCACCAAATATAAAACCCACAGCCATATCTACCATGTTTCCTTTTATGAGAAACTTTTTAAACTCTTCTAGCATGAGAAACTCCTTTTTTCTTTATTATATAACTCTATAGCATTTGATTTTGCTTAAAGTTATATTTTGCACTCTCTCATAATCTCTCTCCAATCAAGGTCAAACCTCTTTTGGACATACTCTTTATGGTGCGGTACGGTGCATTTTGAGCAGTTTTGATGTATCTTGTCACCATATACTCCCTGTTCGCCGTCTTTTGAATCTATCGCGCAGAAGCTGTATTTGGTATAGTTTTCTACTTTTTCTATACCGTTGTCGTCAAATCTAAAGTTTGGACAGGCACAGAGATAGCAGTTTAGCTCTTGCATCTCATGGCACTTCTTGTTATCTTTATATAGCGGACAAAAATCAATCTCCTCTTTTACCATATTTTCAAACTCAAAGTACTCTACTATCTGCTCTTTTGTGTATCCCCGTGAGATGAGTTTAGCCACTATCTTTTTGTGCTTATTTGCGTGCTGCTTAAACCACTCGCCGTAACTCATAAAACCATACCTCTTTTTTTGCTCTCAAGTCTATCGTACATCGCTAACATGTTATAGTAGTCGTTATGCAGAGTAATATCAATAAAAAACTCCTCTTTTTCAAGGATTCGCATACCCTTTTCTACCATCTCTCGCGTAAAGATATTAAAAAGTCCCTCTCTGTAATCTTCAAAATCAAGTCCCTCCCCACCCATGCGTATGAGTTCCGCAACCACATGACCAAGTTTATTATTCCCAAATTCTAAAAGTTCAAGAGCCGCCTCCGGCTCACCTTGCAGAAGATATAGATGCGCTTTAAACTCAGCCATCGTGAAGTTGTTTTTAAAGATAACGCCTATATATTTTTCGACATTCAGAGAGTTGTCCAGCCCTTCAACCTCGTCTAAAATACCTTCCGCATCATATTTTGTAAAATTTAAAACCATATCACGGATAGTTTTGCCGCTGTTTTTGTTGTTATAGGTCAAATCCTCTATCGGATAGACCTCGGAGATAGTCGGGATAATAATCTGGCATGAATAAAATCCGAGGTAGTCATACTCTCTTATGTAGAGCTCTTTGTCCATCTTTTTTAAAATATCAAGCAAAAATATATGCTCATCCTCGCTCGTTATGCCTTTGTATTTCCAAGGCGCAAACTCAAAGCTTTTTTTGCTGCTTAAAAAGCCAAATCCAAGCTTTCCGTTTGAGTCCACAAAATGGGACTCTATGTTAAAACTGTCCTCTATTATGCTCATGTCAAACGTGGGAGTCTCAAATGTGTCAAGATTCTCCAGTGAGCGCCCTGCATAAGCTCGGTCATAGTTCTCTCTAGTGAGACTTCCAAAATTGGGTGCGCCCCAAATGAGACGAAGAGAGTTGAGTTTTTAGGGTTTATAAGCGAGATGGCAGTTACGGGAAACTCCCCACCAAGAGAGGCATCAAGAACCTCTATGATGTATCCGAGCTCTCTTAGTGCAGTGATATCTTTGTAAACTTTGCCGTAAGATTTAAGAAGCTCATCGGGAAATTTTGGTAGCGAGTAGCCATTTTTGATAATCTGCATTTTTGCGTAGCGTTCGTATATCTCGCTAAGAGCCTGAATCTGCGCTTCTTGAGGAGTGTTTCCGGAAGCAAGACCGTTGCTGAGGTAGAGGTTGCTTATGATATTTATAGGAAAATAGACGCTCTCGCCGTTTGAGTGTCTAATAAACGGCAGAGAGAGAATCTTATCCGTAATATCGCTGTTGTAATCCACCAAATCTTCAGCGCCAAGCTCGCCGTTTGGGTCATAAATATTTAGCAGTTCTTCGTCTAAATAGTCGCCGTCAAACTCAAACGCCATCTCATCTGGATACTGTTTTTTCTGTGGCAGATAAAAATCTATAAAAAAGTTGTTTGTCTGAAGCCTCTCGATATATTCGCCCAAAGCGCTTGCCATAGAGGCGTCCGAGAGAACTCCTTTGCCGTTTGAGTAGATGTGTGACGGCGCTTCTACCGAGCTTAGATTTACCGAGTAGCAGTTTTGAAGCGGATGTTTCTCTTGTGAGAATGTTGTCTCACATCCGACATCCGCCAAAACGGCCTTCATCTTCGCGATGGACTCTTCAAGCGGGGCGGATTTTGATAATAGGTTCATTCGGTGCTCTTATGAGGGTTGATATTTTTACAAATCATACCCGTTTTCTCTTAAGCAGCAGGTAGATAAAAAACGGACCGCCCAAAAAGGAGGTCACGACACCTATGGGCACGTCCGAAGCAGTACCTAGATTTCTTGAGACTAAATCGCAAAAGACGAGAAAAATGCCGCCGTAAAAAAAAGTAACATGCAGAAGTTTGTCCGCACTTTTTTTGTAGATGATTTTCAATATATGCGGCACTATAAGCCCGACAAAACCTATGGGTCCGGTTATGCTAACTGCAACACCTATTGCGATTGAGACACCAAGAAGCAAAATCGTGTTTACCCTCTTTATCTCGATACCTTTTAAAAAAGCGTTCTCATAGGAGGTGAGAAGCAGTTTTATCTCTCTTTTGTATTTTATGGCAATTAGTAGCAGAAAGATGGCGGCAGCTACGATTGGGGTGGTTTGTGGTATGCCCACAACATCAAGGCTTCCCATCGTAAAGCGGACTATTTCATAGCTCTGGGTCTCATCGCTTATGTAAAAAAGAATCATCAGTGCGGCGCTGTAAAAAAAGGAGAGGGCGATGCCGATAAGAAGAAGCGATGATGTTTCATAGGCTTTTAGTCTTGAGGTGATGCCAAAGAGTATGATTATCGTAAACAGTGCGCCGAAAAAGCCAAAAAGAGCCATAAAAGAGGCGATGCCAAATACTATGGCAAAGGCAGTTCCTAAAGTCGCACCGCTCGCAACTCCAAGCGTAAATGGCGTGCTCATAGGGTTTCTAAAGAGCGATTGAAATATAAGTCCGCTAAGAGCCAAAAGTGCGCCCGTAAAAAAGGCGACAACGACCCTTGGAACTCTTAAATCCCAAAAGAGTTTATGCTCCATTGAAAAGAGGTCATTTATTTTCGACATGTCAATTTCAATCTGACCCGAAAACGGCGCAATAAGGAGCAGAAGAAGCGAGAGGATTATAAACAGATATCTCATAGGTTCACCACGAAGTAGCCTTCTAGCTCTTTTATGCTTGCACCAAAGAGTTTATTCAAGTTTGTTTTTTCAAAGAACTTCTCGTTTGTGTCAAAAAACTCAATAGCTCCGCCAGACATGTAGAGAATTTTATACCCTAGTTTGTGAGCAAGATTTAGGTCGTGCGTTATGATAATCCTGTTTTGGACTCTCTCGCTTGAGAGAATTTTTGCGACTTTTAACATCTTTTTTGGGTCAAGATTTGCTGTCGGCTCGTCAAAGATGGTAAGTTTTGCATTGTGGAGAAGCGATGAGGCGAGGAGCAGAAGCTGTCCCTCGCCGCTGCTTAGGGTTGTGCATGGTTTATTTTCTAAAGCGCTCAAATCTAAAAGCTCCAAAGCCTCGTTGATTGTGAGGTTTGAGTAGAGGCTGCTTAGTTCGAGATACTCTCCCGCGGAGATATACTCATCAAAAATCTCAAGTTTTGGCGGTACGTAGTTTATAAACTCTGAGCGCTCTTTTGCGCTAAAGTGATGGAGTTTTTTGCCAAAAAGTTCAACCGCTTCTGAGTGTGAAATGCCGCATAAAATTTTTGCCAAAGTCGATTTTCCAGCACCGTTTGAGCCTAAAATAGTGAGGTTTTCACCATCGTTTAGATGAAAAGTTATGTTAGTTAGTATGTTATTGCCAAACTCTGTTATTTTTAACATTTAGTTACCGCTTTTGCTTTTATAGTCACTTAAAATCTCTCTGAAATCCTGTAAAAAATAGACAAGCCTGTCGCTCGGTATGCCTGAATATGTCTTGTCTATGATGTAGACGGAGTTAGTTTTCCCTGCATTAATCTGCAACTCCAGCCATGGATTTATCAAATCATCACGGCTTAGGCCCATCTCTCTCATCGAGTGTGATAGAAGTATGACAATGTCGGGGTTGCACGCTATGATATTTTCCATATTTAGTATAGGCTGCCCTTTTCTTTGGCTTTGCAGAGCGTTTTTATTTCCGCTCTCTTTTATAATATCATCAAAATAGAGGTTTTGTCCTGCGACAAAAATCCTTGAAGCAAGAGAGGTGTTGTGTCCCATTACGATTAAAATATTTTTATCTTTTGTTATATTTTTTAGTTTTTTTAGTTCGCTTTCTATATTTTCTATAATCTTTTTTGCCTTATTTTCTCTCTCTAGAGTTTTTCCCATTTCCAAAATGGAATCTTTTATGTTTGAGAGAGTCTCAATGCGAACGATTTTGGTCTTAATCCCGAGCTGCTCTAATTTTTCTCCAAGTTTGTAGTTGTTCTCCTGCATAATAACCAAAGTCGGGTTTATTGCTACTATTTTTTCCAAAGAGGGTTCAAAATATCCGCCTACTTTTGGGATATTTATAGCCTCTTTTGGAAAATCGCAGAAGGTTGTGTTGCCGACAACTTTATCTCCAGCGCCAAGAGCAAAAACTATCTCGTTTATGGAGGGAGAGAGGGCTACTATCCTCTCCTCTGCGCTAAGCGTGAGCATAAAAAGCAGTGTGAAAAAAAGAGTTTTTATGCTCACTCTAGCCTCCTTAGATTTTTAGTTTAAACCCTGCAATGGCAGTGGTTGTAAAGTTCATAGGATAGATGGCATCATCTTGAACCCATAAACCGTTTTTCTGGTTAAACAGATTGTTTATTTTAGCGAAAAGTTCCAAACTATCTTTTGTGTAGGTTAGAGATATATCCGTACTTTTGTAAGCCTCCTGCTTCTGGGCAAAATTGTTGTTAAAGTCGTTTGCCGCGTAAGCCTCTGAGCGGTAGAGCTGCGTAATGGCAAAAGTGGTGTTTTTGTTGGCAAGGTAGCTAAATGTCGCTTTGATGTTATGGTCTGAAACACCCGGTAAATCATTGCCTGAGTAATCTTCGCCGTTTTCAACCTCCTTATCTATCTTTGCTCTAACGTAGTTATAGTTTAGCGCTATGTTAAACTCATCAGTTACCAGCCATTTGTCGTAAACATCAAGACCGTATTTATGCGACTTGTCTATGTTTGTGTTTCTTGAATTAACCCAGGTTGGGTCAGAATAGTAGTAGATCTCATCTTTTAAATCTATGTAAAATAGAGATATTTTGAGTTTGTTGTCTGGTCTTATATAGTTAAACCCAAGTGTGTAATTATGGGCTTTGGAAGGCTCTACGTAACCCATAAAAGCCCCAGTGCTCCATTTAAAGAGTCTGTCCAGGCTCGAAGTCTGAAATGAGTGCGCGTAGTTTGCAAAGATGGATTTTTGCTCATCAAGTGTGTAGTTGTACCCAAGTTCTATGCCGTGAAGTTTATCCTTTTGGTCCTCCCCCGTTTTACTTTCAAACGAGACATCCTCGTATCTGTAACCCGCTTTTAGCGTGCTTTTGCCAGAATAGAACTCGCTCATAAAAAATAGCGCGTCGTTTACCTTTGTGAGGTCGTTGTTTGTATTTACTAGATTGCCGTCAAATCTCTCATAACCCAGTGTAAAGCTAAAAAATTTATCTGAATAGTCAAGGGTTGAGGCAAACGAGTTATAGTCATAGTCGGTAACAGATGAATATGTTATATAGTTTGACTGCTTCTTTTCACGGTTTGCATCAAAATCAAAAGATATTTTGTTGTTTATAAAGTAGCTAAACCCTCCACCGATGGCATCAGTGTCAAACGTTTGCTCGGTCGCGCCCCAGTTTGTAGCGCCCGCTACTTTTGGGTCGTTGCTATACTCATCAAGTGTTAAGTAGCTCGCATAGATGACGTCAGTTCTGGCAAACGAAGCGCCCGCTCTAAGTTCCAGCGCATCACTAGGCAGATAAGTTATATTAAACGTTCCTGTCGTCAAAGAGTTTTCGTCTTTGTCTCCATTGGAGTTTATATTTCGCACGCCGTCGCTTTTTTGCGCTTCGCCGCTTGCCGAGATGGAGAGTTTCTCATCGCTGTGACCAAGATAAAATGAGCCATCAGCTACTCCGTGCGTTCCCATGTAAACGGCTATCTCTTTGGCACTTGTTTTCTTTGTGATTATGTTTATTGCACCCGCATTTGCCCCGTCACCGCCTTTTACAATGCCGCTTGACTTTATAATCTCCATTCTCTCTATTGAAGCAGGGGAGATGGCCGAGAGAAGAGGTGCGACCATGTCAATGTTGTTGATTTTTCTGCCGTCAATTGTTATAACTATGTTTTGGTAACCATCCCCGATGCCATACCCTCTAAAATCAAGTTTTTGAGAGAATGGATTTCCGTAAGAGGGCATCGTGATAACCGAGGTCTGTTGATTTAAAAACTCGTAAACATTTTGAACATGCGCTTTTTCTATCTCCTCGGCGGTGTAGATCTCAACGGCATCGGTTGATTTTAGCTCATCCGTTTTTATGGCGGTTGAGGTTATGCTAAGAGGCGTTAATTCAATCTCCCCAGCAACTAATATGGTTGAAGCAAGTAGCGATAAAAGTATCTTTTTTTTCATATTTCTCTCTTTTATTATTTATGTATTTATTACAAAACTTAAAACTTGCTCACTAAGGCTTCACTGTGGGTACCCCAAAGCTAAAAGCTTTGACCCTTCGGTTGCAGAATCGTTCGCATAGTTTTAGTTTTACAAAGTATGTTTCTTTCTTGGATAAATGCGCAAATACGGCGGAGATATAGCGTTATTTAGCGTTTTAAAGTAGTCGAAGAAGTAATTTTGATTTGGGTGGAGCAGAAGTGTTTTACGTGTTTTTCTAAAAAAGTAACAGTTGCAATGGCAAGGTTTTGAAGAGAGAGAGAGTGTACAGAGCGTGGCGGCAAGCTCCTCTTCTTCCAACTCGGCTTCAAGCTCACCGCTTTGGAAGTTTAACATGTGAAAACTCTGCACACGCGAAGTGTTGGCATTTAGGCTTACCTGATTTACTGTTGCGGTAATCGCTCTTAGCGTAAAGTAGTTTTTGCCAAAGCCTTTTGGAAGTCTCACTAATATCTCACATCTTAATTTTTCGCAAGTATAACAAAAAAATCGGCTAAAATACTCTTATGAAACTATCACACTTAAAACAGATTGTCGACTATCTGCAAAATTTTACAAAAATATCAGCTATTTACAGAGTTAGTGACACCATTATAAAAGTTGCATTTGACAGAGACGTGGAGCTTTATTTTGAGATGCAGCGCTCAAACTCCAGAATATTTAAATGTGCTTCTTATGCCCGTTCAAAGGTTTATAATGCCCCGTTTGACGTTCTTTTGGCAAAGCGGTTTAACCGCGCGAATATTTTACATGTAGAAATTTTCGGCGGTGACAAGATTGTAAGGTTTAAAACTTCCGTGGCATCCGCTTACAAGGAGGAGACAACATATCTGCAGTTTGAATTTACCGGAAAATATACAAACGTCATTATCCTGGACGAGGATGAGGTAGTTCTTGAGGCGCTCAGGCATGTTGACCTTTTTTCTTCATTTCGAGAGGTAAGAGTTGGGCAGAAGCTATTAGGGGTTCCGCAGGCTCCGTTTGAGGCAAAAGAGTATCCGATTGAGGATGTCGAGCGGTTTTTGTATGACGAATACGCAAAAGAGATGGAGGATAAGCTCTCATCTCTTAAAAAGCAGAAAATCTCACTTCTGAATAAAAAACTAAAAAAATTAGAGAAGCTTTCTGAGAGTCTGGATAATGAAGCAGAGCTTGAGGCAGAAGCGGCAAAGTATAGCCATTTCGGAAATCTGCTTTTGGCAAATATGCATAAAATAAAGCCCTATCAAATGGCGGTTGAAGTTGAGGATTATGACGGCAAAAAAGTAAAAATCGAGCTTCACAAAGAGTTCTCATCTGCGGCGATGATGGCAAATTCGCTATTTTCTAGAAGCAAAAAAGCAAAGCAGAGAGCCTCTCATATGCATATAGAGAGAGAATCTCTGGAATCAAAAATAGAGCATATGAAGCTATTTATTCACACTGTTCAAGAGGCAAAAGATATAGCAAAGATTCAGCTTCTTTTTCCAAAAAATGTTCAGGCTAAAAAGATAAAAACAAACGACGCAATCGAGACTTTTTGGATTGACGGATACAAGGTGAGTCTTGGAAAAAACGAGAGAGGCAATATAGAATTGCTTCAAAATGCCCGTGCAAAGGATATCTGGCTTCATATGAAAGAGAGACCCTCTGCCCATGTAATCATCACGACAGACAAGCAAAATGTTCCGGATAGTGTTATAAAAGGAGCGGCGAGACTCTGCGTTGATTTTACGATGTTTGAAAAAGACAGGTATTTGGTCGATTATACCCCAAGAAGAGAAGTCACCATTCAAAGTGGTGCGAATGTACTCTACAATAAGTACAAAACCATAGAAATAGATACGAGGGGCTAACACAACATGGCAGTAGGCTTAGTGGGAAATACCATTTATGTTAATCAGCAGACAGCAAGCGTTTCATCGTTGGTAAATGCCCATAACAACCGTGTTGATTTTCAAAATATGGCAACTCAGGCGGCGGCTCAAGAGAAAGAGAAAGAGGTTACCGAAGTCCGCCCGACAGAGGAGAACCACGGGGTTGACCCAGACCGTGAGCATGAAAAGAACGAAGCGGATCAAGAGACTGCAAGAAATAAAAAACACAAAAAGCCTGAGGAAGAGGATGAAAAAGAGATTTATCCGCCTCTGCATATACTAGATATTAAAGTCTGATAGGTTATAATGTTCCAATTTTAATGAGGGATTTTTTATGAGCATATTTACAAGTTCTAAAGAGAGAGTTACCACAGGTTTAGTTCTAGTTGCCACCGTACTTGTTATCGGTTTGATAAACAACTTTTTTCTTATGTGGTTATTTCTCGGAGTAGTTTATATTTTAGCGTTTAAAGAAGCTATGAAGCTTTTTGATATTCAAAATAACAGTTTAATCTTCTTTGCGGCGGGGCTTTGGCTCATTGCTGCGGTGTACCCTTACAGTGACGACCTTTTTGTTCTTGCCGGCGTGGCGTATGCAAGTGCTGTTGCTTTCAACAAAAATCTGTCTTGGAAATTTTTTCTTCCATTCATATATCCCACAGCGGGAATGCTCTTTATTCTAACAATGTATCAGGAGTACGGGATATCGTCCATTTTATGGCTGTTGGTAGTTGTTGCTATGGCTGATATCGGGGCTTATGCGGTTGGCAAAAGCATAGGCAAAACTCCATTTAGTGAAGCTTCCCCGAACAAAACCATAGAGGGTGTTCTTGGCGGGGTGGCTGCGGCAACTATAGCAGGTATGTTCGTCGGTCTTAGCATAGTTGATTTGGGCATATCGCTTATTATCTCTTTTATGGTTGCGGTTAGTTCTATTTTTGGTGATCTGTTTGAGAGTTCACTAAAAAGGAGTGCCGGCGTAAAAGACAGCGGGGATATTTTACCGGGCCACGGTGGCGTTTTAGACCGTATTGACGGTTATCTTTTTGGCGCAATAGTTATGTTAGTGCTTCTTCGCGGACTTGTCTGATTTGATACTTCTAGGCTCCACCGGTTCAATCGGCGTAAATACGCTTGAAGTTGCAAAAAAATTCTCAATTGGCGTTGAGGTACTTGTGTGCGGAAACAATATAGAGCTTTTAAACAAGCAGATAAAAGAGCATAACCCAAAAAAAGTCGTTGTCGCAAACAAAGAAGATGTCCACAGAGTAAACCACAACAATGTTTTTTATGGGCAAGAGGCGATTTTAAGAGTTATAGAAGAGTCAAAGAGTGAGTTGGTCGTAAACGCACTCGTCGGCTTTTTGGGTCTTCGCCCAACACTTACGGCCCTAAAATGCGGCAAAAGAGTGGCTCTTGCAAATAAAGAATCACTCGTTGCCTGCGGAGCTTTTATAGACACAACAAAAATCCAGCCTATAGACAGCGAGCATTTCGGACTCTGGTATCTGATGCAAAACAGACCGATAGAGAAGATGATAATCACCGCAAGCGGCGGTGCATTTCGTGATTGGGAGATAGACAAACTCAAAAACGCAACACTAGAAGACACTCAAAAACACCCAAACTGGTCGATGGGACAAAAAATCACGATAGACAGCGCGACAATGATGAACAAAATGTTTGAACTCTTAGAGGCTAGATGGCTCTTCGGTGATGGTAAATATGACGCTATTATTGAGACAAAGTCGCTTATCCATGCACTCATCGATTTTAAAGACGGCTCAACCACGGCACACTTTGCTCATGCAAGTATGCATCTTCCCATCGCTTTTGCACTTGATGGCAAGATGCAGGAAAATATCCTCCCGCATGTAGATTTGCTAAAAGTCGGCTCTTTGGAGTTTCGAGAAATAACGCAAGACCGATATCCTATTTGGTGTATTAAAGAAGAACTGCTTAAAAATCCTGCAAAAGGGGTGGTTGTAAATGCCGCAAACGAAGCAGCTATTGAGAAGTTTATCGCCCGTGAGACAGGCTTTATGGATATAGCAAAAACGGTTATAAGAGCTTATGAGAAGTTTGACTCTGTTCCAAAAAACAGTGATGACGTCTTTTCGATGGATAGAGAAGTCAGAGCGTTTGTGAGGGCAAAATGATATTAAGTATTGAAAGCAGCTGTGACGACAGCGCTATCGCGATAACAGAGATTGCCACAAAAAAGCTCCTCTTTCATAAAAAGATATCGCAGGAGTTGGAGCACTCCGTTTACGGCGGTGTTGTACCAGAACTTGCAGCAAGGCTTCACGCAGAGGCTCTTCCTCGTATTTTAGAGGAGTGCAAGCCATATTTTAGCAAGTTAAAAGCTGTCGCGGTCACTACAACTCCAGGTTTAAGCGTCACGCTTGTAGAGGGTGTCGTTATGGCAAAAGCCCTCTCTATTTCACTAAACATACCGATAATAGGCGTAAATCATCTCATCGGGCATATCTACTCTCTTTTTATAGAAAAAGAGGCGCACTT
>DAIDMU010000055.1 GCA_027448805.1 Sulfurimonas sp.
GAAATCGTTTGATGATATATTTCTTCCTTCGGTAAGCACAAAAAATAGCTCAGGTGTCGGTTTGTATTTAGCAAAGGTTTTGACTGAGAAAAACGGCGGCGTAATTACAGCTTCAAACACCAAAGACGGCGCTATTTTTACAATTGAGTTTCTTACGTGGATAGATTAGCCGAACTCAATCTTCTGTTCTTAGAAGACAATGAGGAGTTTGCTCTGCATACCTCGGAGCTGCTAAATATCTACTTTAAAAAGGTGTTTCACTGCAAAAGCATAAAAGAGGCAGCAGAGACCTATGGCGAGCATCGCATCGATGTTATGATATGCGACGTAAAGATAAGCGGAAAAAACGGCTTAGATTTTATAGAAACAATAAGAAAAGTCGATGAAAAGTGTATTGTTGCCGCGCTAAGCGCCTACAAAGACGATGAGTATCTTCTAAAAGCTATTCCTCTAAACTTGATTGCTTATGAATTAAAACCTATACGCTACGACGATTTGATACTTCTTTTAAAAAAAATATCCGCAAAACTGCCGCCCAGAGCGACGGCTTTTATTGGCGACAGTCTCACCTACAATTTTGCCACAAAAGAGCTTCTTCTTGAAAAAAAACCTATACAGCTGACAAAAAAAGAGCTTCTCTTCATGGAGCTTTTAATCAACAGCCATCCTGTGCCGCTAAGCCACGAGAGAGTTCAAAGAGATATATGGGAGAGCAGGGTTATGAGCGATGCCGCTATAAAAAATATGATTTTTAGACTGCGAAAAAAAGTGGGAGTTGATTTTATCTCAACGATGCAGGGAGTTGGGTATAAGCTCGCCTCTCCTATCTCTTTTTAAAAATAAGAAGCGTCTTGTCTTTTGTGTCATAGAGAGAAAAAGTCTGCTTATCAATAAGTTTCAGCCTTGAGAGTTTCTCAAAAGTTTTGAGTTTATGAAAATATTGAATGATAGTGTCTTGATATTTAGTATATCTTGAATCACTGTTTTTTTCAAAAAGTGTAAATTTTGTATATAGTTTCTCATCTTCAAACACGGCGTCAACTACTAAAAACTCTCTCTCATTTTCACTGCTCATGGTTCCCTCTGCAACATCTCTAAAGCCGTAAAGCGTGTTAATGTCTGCGATAAAAACACCATCATCGTTTAGCCTGTCGGCAACAGCATCTAAAAAGAGCATAAGTTCATCATGATTTAAAAAATTTAGCACGTCAAAGATAGCAACAACCGCATCGAACTTGCCATCAACATCCAAGACATTAACGCACTGAGCATCCAAACCCTGCTCTTTACACTCATTTACCATCACAGCGCTAAGGTCAATCCCTTTACATGCCACTCCATCACTTATCATACGCTGCATAAATCCGCCGCGACCGCAACCAACATCTAAAAGTGTCTTGATTTTATACTCATCCAACTCTGAGCGGTAGAGGTCATAAAGAGCCTCAGTAGCCTCTTCTATACCAAGCAGATGTTCGCTTTTTGCGTATAGGTCAAGGTTAGTCATTAGGCTTTTTGCTCTGCTTTAATTACTTCGTTTATCTTTTTATAGATATCCAAAACTTCATCTTTTTTGGCAATATAGCTGTTTTTATTTGCAATTAAATAGGTTGATGAAGTCATAATATCCTGCACAACCTCTAAGCCGTTTTGCTTCATTGTCGCACCTGTTTCAACAACATCTACTATCATGTCGGCAAGACCTATAAGCGGAGCAAGTTCAATAGAGCCGTAGAGCTTGATAATGTCAACTGATACGGCGCGCTCTTCAAAGTATCGTTTTGTAATATTTACCATTTTAGATGCAACTTTGATTTCCGGTTTATTTATATCAAATTTTTCACCTTTTTTCATTCCGATAGAAACTTTGCAGATACCGCGCTTCAGATCCAGCAGACGGATAACATCAAGCCCCTGCTCTTCAAGCGTATCAAGGCCTACCACGCCGATATCTGCGGCCTGATGAAAGACATAAGTTGCAACATCCTGATTTCTTACAAGCAAAAAGCGAAATTTGGGCGTCTCCAAAATAAGTTTTCTGTCGTCAAACGCAAAACTATCCCCAAAAATTGTTTCAAATATCTCTAAAGTCTCTTTGGCTATACGCCCTTTTGGAAGTGCAACACTCAGCATAAATTAGCCCTTTTCATTATATTTGTCATCCCGCGAAATACCAGCATCTCATCAACTAGCGAAGCAGGAAATACCTTTTTAAAATTTATAGCATCCCCGCCGGTTAAAAATATATCCATATTGTATGATTTCACTTCGCTTTGCAGCAGTTTTAAGTATCCATAGCTTATGGCATCACGGGAATTTTTCGGCATTCTATCCAAATTCACCTCAAAGTTAAATGAGTAGGCAAGCGCGCTGGATATATTTTTGTAGCACTCGCTCATCGCCCTCGCACCCGGGTAGATAAAACCGCCCTCAAATCTGCCCTCTTTTACGACATCGACAGTAACTGCGCTTCCTGCATCGACAATAATGCCGCTTTCTATCGCTTCGCATGCCATAATTCTGTCAACACCCATAGTTTCGTAGTATTTTCTCATATCTACATGTAGAGATAAATCAATCCAATTTTCCAGCTCTTTTAAAACTTGTTTAACATGTGGGTTTACGCAGATATAAAATACCCTCTCTTTTATGGCTGATGGGTCAAAAAGAGCCGCGTCCTCTCTGTGGCCCTTGCCTTCAATAAAAAAATGGTAGGTTGTGTTTCCAATGTCACACAGAAGCATTATTGTATTTTCCAACCCTGTTGCTTAAAGGCTTCTTTGGCTTTTATGCAAAGCGGAGCATCAATGAAAATAATCTTATGTTTAAAATTATGACCGCAAAAAATAGTCAATTTTGCATAAATCTCTTCAAATTTATGAACATCTTTCATCAGCAGTTTACTTTTTTGACTTACTGCAAAAATTGCCCAAAAATAGCCGGTCACATCAGTGGCTTTATATATTTTTATTCTGTTTCTTACACCGAGCTCTTTTGGTGCAATCTCCAGCATTTTTTTATAAATCTTCCCTTTTATTCTAAGAGAATCTACTAATATCTGCATTTATCCACCCTTTATTAAAGTATAATTCTACCAAAACAATGCTTTAGCTATGGATAATGTTGCCATAACTGTATCCATAAAACTATAAAAACTTAACAAAACTAAACTATCTGTACTCGCTGGGAATTCAGATATAGCAAAGAGATTTAACCAAAAATATCTTTGCATAAGCCTAAAACCACTATAATCAAATCTTGTGCCAAATTATTAACATGTAACTTATTTAGTAAAAATATTTACTATTTACACCTATCTTCTTGCTATAACTAAATAAAATACGTGTTATAATTTGAACTTAATCTAATAGAATAAAGGATGGCTATGAAAATTTTATACTCTTTTGTATTGGCAACACTATTTTTATGTAACTCTCTTTTTGGAGCTGCTGAGTCTCTAACCTTGGGTGAAGCAGTGGAGATTTTAAAATCCCAAAACCTAGAGATTAAAAGTGCTCAAATAGAGATAGAAACAGCACTTCAAGACGCAAAAAGTGCTTCCGGAAATCATTATGGCAAGCTGGATTTTATTCAAGATTTTTCAAACTCTGATGATGCCGGAAATGTTTTTGGTTTTAAGCTAAGTTCGAGAGAAGCGACATTTGGGGATTTTGGAGCTAAAGAGTTTATGGACAATTATATGGCAGGAGCTCCAGACTACACAACTCCACCGCATGACCTTAACTATCCAGACTCAAGAAACTATTTTCAAAGCAGACTAAAATACGAAGTTCCGTTATTTACCGGATTTAAAATATCAAGCTATGAAAACATTATGGAGTCGGTTGCAAAAATCAAAAAACTTGAAAAATCTCAAATGGTTAACGAGAAGATATACGAGACGAGAAAAAGTTTTTACGATATGGCGCTGCTTGAAGAGTCAATCTCAAATCTTGGCGTTATTTTAAAAAATATAAACACTTTAGAAGTTATGACAAACGAGATGATTGAAGTAGGATATGCAAAAAAGATAGACCTGCTTGAAGTCAGGGCAAAAAAAGGAAATGTTGAGAGACTTATCTCTCAAATGAAATCAAACGAAGAACTTCTCTACCACTATATAAGTTTTTTGCTAAACCAGAGGGTTACATCCATTAAAACTCCATCATTGGAGATACAAATGCCATCTTTTTCAAACAGTGAGATATTGGCAAACAACTTAGATATTCAAAAAGCAAATAGCGGACTTGAAGTCAAAAAAAGTTTGATTGATGTTGCACAATCCTCATATTATCCTATGATTGGAGCTTTTGCGGAGGTCTCAACTGCTGATGATAAGTTTTTGGGCGATGCAGATGAGCACCAATCATACACATTGGGCGCAAGGCTTACTTTCAATATATTTAACGGTGGCATAGACGGCGCAAATATTGAAAAATCACGACTTGAGTATATAAAAACAAAGACACAGGTTGCCCTTGCAAATAGCGCTATTGAGCTTCAAACACAAAAAATAAGAACCGAGATACAGAGCTACAACAACGATATAGAATCGCTAAAAAAAGAGCTTCTCTTGGCTGATGAAATCTACAGTAATTATGAAACCAGATATAAGGAAAAGCTCTCTTCGATGAGCGATGTTATAATAAAACACTCAGAGCAGATACAAAAGATACTGCAGCTGCAGCAGACTGTAAATAAGCGAAATGAGAGAATTTTCGCACTTGAAAAATTAGCAAACGGAGAACAAAAATGAAGAAAATTTTAATACTTTTAACCCTAGGCACCATGCTTGCAGCAGAGAGCATAACACTCTCCGGTACGGTAATAAGCGACAACAGGAAGATGATTACAAGCAGATTTATGGGATTTGTCACAGATGTAAAAGTATCAGAGGGCGACTTTGTCAAAAAGGGCGACATGCTCTATGCTATTGATTCAAAAGAGATTGACTCTTCCCTTGCTCAAGTTGAACTGGGTATTTCTCAAGCCCAGCTCTCGCTTCAAATGTATCAAAATCAGTATACAAATGTAAAACTAAATCTTGAGAGACATAAAAGACTCTTGGAAAAAGATATGGTTTCAAAATTTGAAGTTGAAAATCTTGCACTTAATGAGCAAAATCTGGCGAATATGATTGATATTTCAAAAAAGCAGGTTGCTCAGGCACAGAGTAGACTCTCAGAAGTAAAAAACCAGTATCGCTACCTAAACATTAGAGCACCGAATGACGGTGTAATAGTAAGCAAAAATATCGAAGTCGGCGAAATGGCAATGCCGGGAATGCCTGCGCTTGAGCTCTCAGATTTGACAAATCTCAAAATATCCGCAGAGATTTCAGAAGACAACTTAGGCCGCATCAAAGAGGGGAGAAAAGTAGTAATCAACATTCCCTCGCAAAATATACAAGCCATTGGGACAATAAGTGCGATTATACCTAGCTCAAACGCCATGACGCACTCATTTAAGATAAAAATCTCATTTAAAAATGTGTACAAATCCATATATCCGGGTATGTATGCAACCGTAGTTATTGAGTAAGGTCTAAAAATATGAACAGTTATAAACCGACGGATATTGCTGGAAAACTAGCAGCAGGATTTTTGCGCAATCCTCTAACCATTGTTCTTGGCATATTTTTACTCTCAATCGGCTATTTGGCTCTAAACATCATGCCGCGCGAAGAGAATCCACAAATGGTAGTAAGCGGCTCAACCGTTATAGTAGCACTTCCAGGAGCCAGTGCGGCAGAGATTCACAAGGCCATAGTCAAGCCGCTTGAGAGAAAACTAAAAGAGGTCAAAGGGGTAGAAAATATCTCCAGTATGGCTATGGATAACGTCGGAATTGTAAATGCCGCATTTTTTATAGGGGAAGCCAAAGAGGACTCAAACCTAAAAATTTATGACAAAATCATGCAAAACTCCGACATGTTCCCTAAAGGGGCGATGAACCCGATAATAAAACCTCTTGATATAGATGTAGATATTCCCGTTGTATCTGTTGCTTTTTACTCAAAAGATGAAAAAATGAGCAAGACAGAGCTATATGACAGAGTAAAAGAGATACAGCACCAGATTAACGGACTGAAAAACGTTGCCGTCACTGAGCTAAAAGGCGGAAACAGACATCAGTTTAACATTGAAGTGGACCTGAACAAACTCTCAGGATACAACATCTCTATGGGCCAGATTGTACAAGGTGTGCAATCTCTCTCATACAGCGTTCCTGCGGTAAAAAACAGAACTAAAGAGAACGAAATAATAATGCTTGGCGTAAAAAATGCCATTGAGAGTGCGGATGACATAGGAAGCATAATAGTTGCAAAATATATGGGCTCCCCGATTTACCTAAGACAAATCGCAAAAGTTACAGGTTCTTACGACATACAAAACTTCAAATCTGCAAGCATAAGCAAAAAAGATGAGAGCAAAGAGTTTTCACCGCTGCAAAATCAAGTAACACTCAGTGTATCAAAACTTCAAGGAACGAATGCCGTAGTTATCGCTGATGCAGTTAAAAATGAATTAGAGAGCTACAAGGAGTTCTTAAACAAAAACGGTATCGGATATGTTATTACCAGAAATGACGGAGAGAGAGCGAATGAGGCTGTTAACGAGCTTGTTTTTCACCTTCTTTTGTCAATTGTAATAATCGCTGTTTTACTTATTATTGTGCTTGGATGGAGAGAGTCTCTCATAGTTACGTTTACCGTTCCTGCAATTTTGGCAATTACTCTCTTTGTGGCTTATCTTACAGGGCAGACCATTAACAGGATTACTCTTTTTGCCTTTCTTCTCTCGCTCGGACTTTTAGTCGATGCGGCGATTATCGTTATTGAGAATATACACAGGCACTTCCACTCAAAAGAGGCTGCTCACGAGAGCATAGACGACATTATGATAAAAGCGACTGACGAGATTGGACCGCCGACAAACATAGCAACTCTGGCGATTATAATGACCATGATTCCAATGGCATTTGTAGGGCAGATGATGGGGCAGTTCATGAAACCGATTCCCGCAAACGTTCCTGTTGCTCTTGTTGCTTCGCTTTTTGTTGCATATATTTTTACACCCTATCTGGCGGTTAGAATGTTAAAAAAACCTGATTATAGCGGCGAGGAGAAGCATTAATGTTTAAAAAATTTCAAGACACGGTTTTTGAGGGTATTCAAAACCCGAAAAAAAGAAACCTAATCTTAGCGGCAACATTTATAGCTTTTGTGCTATCTGTGCTTATGATTGCGCCAAGCAAGATGGTTTTGGCGAAAATGCTTCCGGGAAAAAATAACGATACGTTTACTATCTACACGACACTCTCAGAGGGAAGCTCAATCGAGCAGACTAACAGAGTAACAGAGTGTGTATCTGAGTTTATAAAAAAAGAAAAAAATGTTGAAAATTTTGAGATATTTTTAGGCATGGGAGCTCCGCTTGATTTTGCCGGTCTTATCAAAGGCTCACACTTTAAAAACAGCGAAAACGTTGCTGAAATTGTTGTAAATCTTACAAAAAAACATGACCGTGACGAGCCATCATACTTTATGGTTCAAAGAGTAAGGCCTCTCATTCAAAATAAGTGTACGCAGCTATATAGCAACACAACAATCACATTTGTTGAGCCTCCGGCCGGACCCCCTGTTTTAGCTGCAATAGTGGCGGAGATATACGGCCAAGATGCAGAGGGGATAAGAGAGCTCTCAGAGAGGGTGGCGGACGTCTTTAAAAATACGGCTGGACTTGTTGACATAGAGGTTATGCAAGATGAGATTTATGATACCTTTGAAGTAGAGGTTGACAGTACCAAAGCATCACTCTCGGGCGTAAATGTAAAACAGCTGAATGATGTGCTCTATTTGGCGTTTGAGGGGATGCAGATTGCCGTCAAGAACTCCGATGTAGTTAATGATCAGATTCCAATCTACCTGTCTCTGAGCCTTGAGTCCAAAAAGTTCTCATCAAAAGATATAGATGCCATAAAAGCTAAACTCTCATCTCTAAAACTGATGAATGAGATGGGGATGATGACGCCAATCACGGAGCTGGTAACTATCGTGCCGAAAAAATCAAACCCAATGATTATGAGCAAAAATCTCCATCAGATGACTAACGTTATGGCTGAGACGGATATGGTTTCACAGGTTTATCCTCTAATGGAAGCCAGAAACACAATACTAAAGAGCTTTGGCGACAAATATGAGATAGAAAAAATTGGTCTCTTTAATCTCAAGCTAACCGAGAAAAATAGCAAAAGAGTTTACGAGCTGATTTGGGACGGCGAGATGGAGGTGACACTTGATACCTTTGTCGAGCTGGGAGCTGCTTTTATCGCCGCACTTGTGCTTATATTTTTGCTGATGGTTATCTATTATAAAAGCTACACGCTGAGCGGCATCATACTTTTAGGCTCGTTCTTATCAATCATCGGTGTAATCGTTGGACACTACATAATGGACCTCTTCACCTCAGATACATTTTTTCTTACAGCCACATCGCTCATCGGTTTTATAGCTCTTATCGGAATAAGCTCAAGAAACTCTCTATTGTTGATTGACTTTACCGCCTCTTTGATGAGAGATGAGAAGATGCCTAAAGCAGATGCAATTGCATACGCAACGGCAACGCGTGCCAAACCTATTTTTCTAACTGCCGCGGCGATTATACTTGCTTCAACACTTCTAGCCGGTGACGCAGTATTTGGAGGTCTTGGAGTTGCTCTTATATTTGGAACTATTGCAGCGGTTATTGCCTCTTTGATTATTGTTCCGATACTTCTATTTAAAGCCGATTTGAATAAACATTTTAATTTGGATTAGAAAAGAGTTTTGAATTGGGAGTTTTCTCAAAAAGTTTACTTTTTCTAAAGAAACTTCGTTTTGTAGCTCTAGGGGGTTGTAGGGACTTTAGTCCCTGCCACTAAAACGGACGAGTTCGTTTTAGTGCGTAACACAGTTAGAAGATTATAGCCTAGCGTATTGCACGCTTGAACAAGCATCTATCTTTAACAATTCACTTAGAGTAATATCGCTAATAATACTATCAACTAAAATAACGGCGAGCGCCTGTTTCTTATCGTTTCTAGATAGTGAGAAGTCCGCAATATTTACATTATGTTTTGCTAAAGTCGTGCCGATATTTCCGATAACGCCCGGAACATCTTGATTTTTGAGTATTATCATATCGCCTTTAATCGCAACTTCAATGTCAAATCCGTCAATAGATACAATTCTAAATACGTTATCATCAAAAATAGTAGCACTGATTGTAGTGGTTCCGCCCTCTGCAGTAGTCAGTTTTATAGTAATGAGGTTTTTATAAACTGATGAATCGTGAAGCGCTTCAAACTCTACTTTAATACCCTTCTCTTTTGCTATAAACTCAGCATTTACATAGTTAATCGTATCGTCGCTTATTTGGCTCATTGCACCGACCGCAACAAAAGTAGCAAGAGAGTCGACATATTTTGCAATCTCGCCCTGTCCGCTAACTTTTATGGCAACTATCTGAGACTTGTTAAGCTGAGACTCTAAAAAACCGATTTTTTGTCCCATCTCCAAAAACGGCTTAACAAACGGCGGTATTTTACTCTCGTCAATCGGCAGATTCATTGCGTGAGCGTATGAGATGCCCTTAGCCGCGGCAATTGCGTTTTCAGCTGCCTGAACCCCAATGTTATATTGAGACTCATAAGTATTTGCACCCAAATGGGGAGATACTGTTACATTGTCAAGGTCTAAAAGCGGGTTGTTTGTTGCAGGCTCTTTTACGAACACATCAATACCAGCGAAACGGATTTTGCCGCTTGTCAGACCGGCATGAAGTGCCTCTTCGTTGTAAAGACCGCCTCTGGCACAGTTGACTAAAACCACGCCATCTTTCATCTTTGCAATCTCTTTGCTGTCTATAATATTAACTGTTTCTTTGTTTTTAGGAGTGTGTATAGTGATAATATCGCAATCTAAAATATCATTGAAGTTTTTAGTATAAACCATATCAAGGTCTGTCACTTTTGACGGGTTGATGTATGGGTCGTAAGCAACAATATCCATCTCAAAAGCCTGAGCCCTTTTTGCTACGCGGCTTCCGATATTACCAAAACCGATAACACCGAGCTTTTTGCCTTTCATCTCATATCCGTACCACTTCTCTCTCTTCCAAACTCTCTGCTCTTTTAAGTGATTGTGTGAATATGGGAACATTCTCATACAAGAGAGCATATGCGCCATTGTAAGCTCAACTGCCGCGATAGTGTTTGCGGTAGGAACATTCATGACAATTATTCCCTCTTTTGAACACCCTTGAATATCAACATTGTCAACACCGACACCGGCGCGAACTATAGCTTTCATATTTTTTGCTGCGGCTATAAATTTATCATCAACATCAGTTGAACTTCTTGTAATAGCAACATCTGCATCTTTGATAATGTCTAAAAGTTTTACTTTATCTTCATCTGCTGCCATAACAAAATTTATATTTTCATCATTACGAAGCATCTCTAGACCGGCTTCGTGAATATGGTCACAAACAACTATGGTATATTTTTGCATTATGTATCCTCTTTATACAGCCCGACTTTGGCTGAAATTTCATAATTTTTTAACACTTCAACTAGGGAGTTTAATTTATCTCTGTCACTTGAGTAAATTAACAACTCTGCACCGCTTTTATCTTTTTTAAGATAATACTTTAATTGATGTTGCTTTAACTCTTCTTTCAAGCAGAAAAGCTGATATGGATCCAACAAAGGGGCTGAGAGTTTGTATACTGGCTTACTTTCCGCTTTCTCATTCAAATCAACTTGGATAAAAACCTCATTAACCGGATAGAAGTATCCCAACTCTTCAGTTTTAGAAAAATGGTCTAGCCAATCTTTTTCCGGTTCATCTACTGCCGCACTGCTCTTATGTTCCAGCGGGGCTAAATTGATAGAAGTTTCATTTGAATTAATTGAAATAAGAAATAAAATGATAAAAACAGCTACCCCGACTGCGATGAGCGGTGTAAGCCATTTTAAAATCTTTCGCACAATTTTTACTTGAATTTATCTTTAATTAAATCGCCTAAAGAGTGTGATTCGTCATCGTTAATTTCATCAAGCATTGCCTGATTTTTTATGTAATCTAATTTTTTAACAGATAGGCGAATACGGTCACGCTTAGTATCGATAACAGCTATTGCAGCTTCAATTTTTTTACCTATCTCTAAATCACTCTTTTCTAGCGGAGCGAGATCTTCATCACGGATAAGCGCATCAACACCGTCTTCTAGAGATACAAACACACCAAAATCTTTAATGTCACGAATTGTACCGGTTACTATGCTGTTTAACTTGTGAGTTTTTGAGAATGTATCAATAGGACTCTCTAGAAGTGCTTTTCTGTTTAGTGAAATTTTTTGATCTTCAGGATTGATTTTAGCAATCTTAACTTCAATTTCATCACTAGCTTTTAACACGTCTCTGCATTTAACATTTTTATCCCAAGAGATGTCCTGATTGTGCAAAAGACCTTCAATGCCATCAATACGAACAAATGCTCCGAAGTCTGTTAAAGATGTAACCGTTCCTGTAATTACGTCGCCCTCTTTATGATTTTTCATAAACTCATCAAAAGGTTTTGCCAAAAGTCTCTTTAAAGAAACACGAAGCTTGTGAGTCTTAGGATTTATCTCAATTACTTCAACATCAATCTCTTGACCGACTTTTAAATAATCATTTGGATTTTTAACGTTTTTATCCCATGAAATTTCAGATATGTGCAAGAAACCTTCTATGTCGTTTCCTAGGTCAACAAATACACCATATGCCTCAATGTTTGAAACAGTAACCGTAATTGTATCGCCCTCGTCTAACTCGCTCTCAACTTCTGCCCAAGGGTCAGACTGAACAGCTTTGATAGAGAGAGAAAGATGTCTTTTATCTTTATCGTAAGAGATAGCTTTAACCATCACTTTGTCGCCCTCTTTATAAAGCTTAGACGGATTTACCGGGCCTTTGTAGCTGATTTCGTTGTAATGAACTAAGCCATCAACACCGCCAACATCTACAAACATACCGTAGCTAGTGATTTTTTTGATTGTTCCCTCAACAGCTGCATCGTCTTCTAAAAGCTTGTCGATAACCTCTTTTTTCTTTTTGCGCTCATCGTTGAAAAGTTTACGGCGAGATACAACAATCGAATTTTGCTCTTCGTCAATCTTAACAACTTGAGCCTTGATTTTGCGCCCTACTACTTCATCACTGTCTTTAAAAGCAGCCAGTGAACGAGGCATAAAGAACACCACATCATCCGCTTCTACTACGTAACCGCCGCGATTTTTCTTAGTAATAACACCATCAATAATTATATCTTCGAAGTTTTCTTTGTATTTGTCAATAAAATCTATTGTCTTTTGTTGCTCTAAAACTTTTTTGTATGATATCTTGGGACGCTCATTATAGTATCCTGTAACCATTACTCTGATTTTATCGCCGACATTAAACTTTAATTTACCATTTTCGCTGATTTCATCTAAGCTAAGAATACCCTCTAATTTATCGCCGATCCCCACCAATGCTCTGTTTTCATCCACTTGGATTTCAACAATTTCACCCTCTACGATGCGAGTTGTCTCTTGCTGTTTCTCGCTTGCAGCAAACATCTCTGCAAAATTTTCTTCTTCTTCAAATGATTCGTTATCGAACGCCATT
>DAIDMU010000056.1 GCA_027448805.1 Sulfurimonas sp.
ATAAACAATCTGAAGCCTATGCTAAAAAAGGAAAAAATGCTGTAAGAAAAGTACCGCTATATGACAAAGATACTATAGAAGCTATAGAGAGTCAAATAGTTATTAGTGAAAGTATTAGAAGGGAATCTGGAATAGATTCTATATTTGTTCGCAGAAGTCACAACTATGTTCATCAAACAAAGTATCATGTAGTATCATCAAAAGAGCTAATCAGAGAGATAGATGGTCTAATAAAAAAATATGATATACACGCTGATATAGATGATGAATTATGGCATTACACTCCATATCAAATGAGAGCAATGATAGCGACAACAATGGTTGAAGAGGGATATAGTTCAGAAGAAATAAAATCGTTCTTCGGTTGGCTTTCATTAAACACTAGCGAAAAAGCGTATGCGTATGTAAGAACTAAAAAAGCAGAGGAGCTTAATACAGATTTCTTTAAAAAGCATTTTAAAGTTCAGTTTGACAATAATCTGCTAAGTAGTTATTCCCAAAAAGATAAAGAGCAGATGTTTGTAGAGCTATATATACATAAACGTCAAATGGAATACGGTGAGTGCGTTAGACATCCAATCATGGGACAATGTGGAAAACTTCAAACGGCAGATAGTTGTGCAAATTGTGGAAGGCTTATAACAGATAATAAATATCTAAGCTCATGGCAAAAGTTACGCAACAATCAAGAAACTATTCTAAATGCCTTCATAGAAAAGGTAGAAAGCGAAGGGTGCCCTAAAAGTGAGTATGAATTATGGAGTGAATATATTATTCAGAAAAACCGTTTAGAGTCGTACGACAATCTAGTTCATCGCTTATTAGAAAGTACAAATGGGGATACATGTCAGCATTAGAACAATCAAAATTCTCGATGAGAGTTACTTTTCAAGGGTTACTAAAGCAAGAGCCTGAAGAAAAAAAAGTAGAGGATATGTTGATAGATAAGTTGTCTAAGTATTCATCTTCTTCATTCTCTGATGACTCATGGATAATAGATAAAGCAACAGATAAGGCTCATAGTGATCGTGTAACATTTCATATGTTTAAAGAAATGGGAGATAGAGCGGTTAGACTTATAAAGCTGTTTGCTATCGTTTTATTTGAAAGAAGTGCTTCAGTTGATCATGTGATGTATTTAAACAAATATACTAAATTTTTATTGCAAGAGAATATAAACTTTTTACAAATCAATAAAAAGATATTCTCATATTACAGTCATTGGCTTGATTCTCAAAAAAAAGAAGACGGAGAAGACTATGCTTCTGTATACAAGAATAAGTTATTAGATAGTGCTCTGACATTTCATACTTACATGAATACGCACTCTTCTTTAGCATATATAAAAGGTATTGAAACTATCGAAAACCATTACAATAAAGATAGTGATGGCCCAGGGTATAAGGTCATTGATGATAATGTTTTAGAAAAACTGGATACTCATTTTATGTCTGATGAATCACCACTTCATATAAGGGTGGCTTACTGGATTATGAGAATGTATGCTACAAGGCCAATGGATACGCTAAACTATCCTTTAGACTGTGTAAAAAAACTATCAAAAGATATGGGAACAATCAAACATGCTATTGTCAAGAACTCTAAAAGTGCAAGAGGAGTTGATTATAAAATAGAGTATTTGAACCTTAAAGAGCCTATGCAAAAAATGTTGTATAAATTAATCAAAAAACAGCAAGAATCAAGCCAAAGCATTCAAGAAACTAGTGATAAGAAGAATTTTTTGTTAACATATAGGCATGCGCATGTTAAAAGCATGCAATATCTTTCCAGTGCAGCATTTGCAAGATATTTAAAAAAACTGCAAAAAGAATTGAAAATATCAGAAATAGAACGTGCAGTACCAAGAGATCTCAAAAAGACTGGTATAACCATGCGACTAGAAGCTGGATGGAGCACACCACAACTAAAGAACTTTGCTAATCATCGTACATATGAGTCATTAGATTCATATACTGCACCATCAGAGAGTTTTATGATAGATGAGCAGCGTAAGATATTATTGGCAAAGAAAGAAACTGCTTCACGATATATGTTCAGAGGTAAAATAATAAATGGGATAGATGATGCGTATGAGAAAAGATTACTTGAAAATCCAAGAGCACATAAAATATCAGACCTTGGGTACTGCCCAAATACAGCAGGGTGTGGTAATCATTATGAATGTTTAGATTGTGATGATCTTTTACCAGATATGGAACTTGAAGAGTATTATCTTAAACAAGTAGATAGGTATTTAAAAATAGCTGAAAAACAGTATGAGACAGGCGATAGTACAAATGCTACAGATTCTCACCATAGAGCTAGTTTGTTCGCGTCATTACATAATAAACTATATAGTAATAAGGAGGGCATATAGATGGCAAAAGCAGGAAATCCAAAACTTAATGAAATAGCTAAAAGTCGTAAAGAACGTACAGAATATCTTATAAGAGAAGCTGTTAGGCAACTGGAAAATACTTTTGAAATGAAAAGCATTCCAGCAGTGAGTGAAAAGACTAAAGAGATAGATAAGACGGGCAAAGGAATAAGTCAGCCCTCTTTTAGAAATAAAGAACTTGTACATATACAATCTTTAATGATTGAGCTTGGAATTGGAAAATATGAAGCTATAACAGTATCATCTTCGGTAATAGAGCGTTCAATGGCAGACGAACTAATAATGATAAAAAAAGAGTTAAAGAAAAAAGATGATGAAGTTAAAAAAATAAAAGATAAAAATAAAAAATTAAAAGATAAAGTTATTGAGATAACTTCTAGCAATGAAGAACTCAGAACTGTAATTTATGAAATGGAATTTAAACAAAAAATGAAGATAAACTTTACACCTAAAAATAATAATATTTAGGTGTAAAATTGCCTAAAATAATTGAACTATACTATAGTTCAATTAAAAGCTGTCAGCTAGGGATGTAATAGAACTATTATTTTCCTGCGGACACACGATCTTTAAGACCTTTACCAGCTTTAAACTTAGGAACCATCTTATCTTTTGTAGTATAAGTTTTGCTTGTGCCTGGAACTTTACCGCTCTTACCTTTTTGTAATGAAGCGCTAAAGCTTCCAAATCCTACAAGAGAAACATCTTCTTTTTTTACCAATGCAGACGCTACTGCATCTGTAAATGCTCTGATAGCTGCTTCAGCTTCAACTTTAGTCTTGTAATTGCCACTTGCTTGTACTAGTTCAACGAATTGAGCTTTATTCATAAATCTACCCTTGAATTTATAAAGATTTTCCGAAACTACCAAGGCTTTAAAATAAGATTTTAGAGCAATAGTAATTCAGCTATAGACACTTTATAGTTTATTTGCTTAAAGATTTCTTCTTTTTATCAAAAAATGATAAAAAATATGATGTTTTACTCTTTTTTAGTCCGATTTTTGCACGTTTTAGTAGTTTTGAGGCAGCACTACTTATATTGTTAGCTATAATCAAAGACGATAATTCTCTCATTCTTTTATATCTATCGTCATGTGTATGTATAGATAAAAAAACTTCCTCTAAGCCATCTCTTTCTTGTTTTGTCAGTGTGCCCATCAATTAATCCTTAAGGTTATTAATTTTTCTTACTGCTCTAATAATCTCTTCATCTTCTAGTTTGCCAAGCATCTGCATAACCGTAATCGCCGCTTGAGGCTTTGCCCGTCCCAGCTTCCAATCTTGGTATGTACGCATAGATATTCCTAATGAATCGGCCATATCTTTTAGTGATATCTTTTTTCCATTATTTTTGGATTCTATGGAGTTGTGAAGAATATTAAACAGATCATTTATTTGCATGGAGTGATTGTACGGAATAAATACTTAAATATCCATTTAATTTATATAAATACATTAATAAAATACTTTTATATTTAATTTATCGTAGTTATTAGTAAATATTTATTGCATTAAGAAGTTTATATAATATAAAACATACGGAATACCGTGTTTTTATTTTGTAAAAAAACTGCAATAGAATGAAGAAATCAAAAAAAAAGAGTGAAAAAATAAGAAAGTATAAAAAGAAGAGAGAGTTGTTAAGAGTTTATGGAGACTTTTTTGTTTGTTGGATGGAGTGTAATATAGCTGTCTGATTCTACCAGATAGAATGGCTCATATAGCTTCTCCTCGGTTTTAAAGGTGAGCTCTTGGCCATTGTTGAGTGTAAAGGTAATCGTATTTAAGCCCCTTAGAGCTTCATTGATTGTGATTTTTGCATGTTTTACGCCATTGATAATCATATTTTGTTGGGCTTTTAGCTTGTTGATCTGCTCTTTTAGAATAGGAACATCCGAGAGAGTGTGTTTTTGAGCACCTTCAAGGCGGTATTTTAAATCTTCCATCTCTTTTGTTACAAAATTATATCTGCTGTTTAGGGTAGGAATATCTTTATAATTAATCTTAAATAGATTATCCTCTCCGCTCACAAGATTAATGTTAATTGAATTAGATGCGTAAACTTTGAGATTATTTTTTACATGCCCGATTGTTACATTTTCTGCATATATTGTTCCGCCGAGAGAGCTTTCTATCTCTACATTGGTGGCATGAACTTCTCCACCTTCAAGAAGTTTTATTTTTGCGCTATGACATCTTAATTTGCCTTTGTGCCTATTTATTGTGGCAAATTTTGCTTCTTGTGATGAGTCTTGATGAGTTGCGCCGTTTATCGAAAGATTGACTGCCCTTAGATTTGATTTTGCTCCGACATGTCCGTTTATATGTATGGTTTCTGAGGTAAGCTTTACACCTTCTCCTACACTGTCTAGAGAAGTGTCGTGCTGAGAAATAATAACTTCTATATTGTTTGCTTCATCCTTTGCCACCGAGTCTTGAACACGTGAGAGATGCTCCATCTTGATTTTGTTGTCAATATAGAAATCATCCTTGTCGAAGTGAACATATCCCTTAATTTTGCTTTTATAGATTTTTCTGTCATCATTTTCTACAATTTCTATGCTTTTATTATCTACGGAGCATTTTAAATCGTCGCTGTTGTTTAAGTGGCTATTGTCAATAATTTCACCGAATGCATTTAAGCCGTTTTTTCCAAAAACAGGCTTTATAAACTCAACCAGCACCTCTCCCTCATCAACCTCTATAACTTGATGAGTTGTCTCTTTGTCTAAAAAGCGCATAAGCAGCTTGCTGCTTCTCCTTACTTCAGGCTCGATACCGATAAAAAGCGGGATTTTAATCTTATTTATAAATTTATCCATATATAGATATCTGACAAAAGCTTTTAGTTTCTCTTTCATCTCTTCGTCAAAAATATGTATAAGAATCTTGTTTACAGCTTTTATATTATTTAGCTCTTTTAGAAGAAGCAGATATATCTCTTTTGGCTTATACTGTTTGTATGGAATTTGAGATTCCGGATGCAAAATAATCACAGGAGCAGCGTTGTTATCTGAGAAGTTTATATTATAGTTGAGTTTTATTATGCGCTTAGTGCTCTGTTTTATTGTAATCGAATATATCTGTCTGAGTCTTACATGTTCGTTTATCATTTTTTCATGATTGCCGTAGTAGCCCAAAGAATCTTCGTTGTAGAGCTTAAACTCGTCATCTGAAGTTGTTTTTATATATGTATCGACGCCATTAATGTTAAAAGAGAATTCCAGCGGTGAACAGTCGTTCTCCGCTGCAAATTTATTTATTGAAGCGACGATATTTTTTGTTTTAATTTTTTTAGTAAGCAAGCAGATCACTGTAGTCGTATTTTGAGAAATCTAGGTATAGTTTACCGTCTCTATGTATTACCCTTGCATCGCTGTCATAAGCATCCAAAAATCTTTTTTTAATGATTTTTCTTTGAGAAGATTTAATGTTTAATGATTTTAAATACTCTTTTAATTCAACAAAATCAAAATCACTTATCAATTCTGCTTCGCCTTGGTGGTCAAAACTCTCTACTTCATGTATGGCAGCATTTTCTTTTTCAAATCTCATTTTTTTATTTACAAGAGTCAGTATATTTTTTAGCTGTTCATCTTTAGAGCTGTAGATTCTTTCTATTTTATCTCTCTCATCACGAAGCATCTGTTCTTTATCATCAATGAGTTTATCCACTTTACTCTCTAGTTGGGCTATTTTGTCTTTAAGAAATCTGTTCTCTTTTTGATAGAGTGCTATAACCGTAGCAACAGTAGTTTTTGGCTTGGCTGCTTGAGTGTTTTCTCTAGGTGTAATATTTTTTTCTTGATGAATCTCTTCTCTTTTTTCTCTCTCAAGCGAACTTCTCGTCACTATAATATATGTCGTGCCGTTTTCGATAATATAATTTAATTTTTTTGCTTTAATCTTCGAGTTGATCATCTCTTTGGACATCTTAAAATATTTACAATACTCATCTATTGTTAGTCTCATCTCAATCCCCGATAATTTTTTGGTTATTTTAGCATAATAAGTTTTTATAAAAGTTATTTTAAATGAAGCCTGTAATACAATTAGGCAAAAATTTTACAAAAAGAGTCTAATAATGGGTGTTTTAAATATTGTAATGCCAGGAGTACTGTTTGGCGACGACGTACAAAAAGTTTATCAGTACGCTAAGGAGAATGGATTTGCTATCCCAGCTATAAATGTAGTAGGTACTGATTCTATAAATGCTATATTGGAAGCTGCCGCGAAAGTGAACTCTCCTGTAATTATCCAATTCAGCAACGGCGGAGCATCATTTTATGCAGGAAAAGGTTTGAGCAATGAAAACGAGAAAGCTGCAATTGCTGGTGCAGTTTCTGGAGCTTTACACGTGCATATGATGGCTGAATGTTACGGAATCCCGGTTATTCTTCATACGGACCATGCTGCAAAAAAACTTCTCCCGTGGATTGATGCTCTTTTAGACGAGGGCGAGAGGCATTATAAAACTCACGGCAAGCCTCTCTACTCTTCTCACATGTTGGATTTGTCAGAGGAGCCTCTGGAGGAGAATGTAGCTATTTGTAAAAAATATCTCCAAAGAATGAGCAAAATCGGCATGAGCATAGAGATAGAGCTCGGCGTAACGGGCGGGGAAGAGGATGGTGTTGACAACTCGAGTGTTGACAACTCACTTCTTTATACTCAGCCTGAAGATGTTGCGTATGCATACAAAGAGTTAAGCGAAGTTTCGCAAAATTTTACAATCGCCGCATCTTTTGGCAATGTACACGGTGTTTACAAGCCGGGCAATGTCGTTCTTACTCCAAAAATTTTAAATAACTCTCAAAAATATATAGAGGAAAAATTTAACACCTGTGCCAAGCCTGTAAACTTTGTTTTTCACGGCGGTTCAGGTTCGACGCCTGAAGAGATTCGCGAAGCGATAAGCTACGGCGTAATCAAGATGAACATTGACACGGACACGCAGTGGGCGACTTGGGTTGGCGTTAAAGATTATTATGAGAAAAATAGAGATTATCTTCAAGGGCAAATCGGAAATCCTGAGGGTGAAGATAAGCCTAACAAAAACTACTATGATCCAAGAAAATGGCTAAGAGACGGGCAGAAGACTTTAGTTAAAAGAGTTGAGGTAGCATTCTCTGATTTGAATGCAATAAATAGAAACTAAATAAATCAGAGCTAAGCTGTCTTTAGGTGCTTGCTTAGCTCTATCTCCAAAAGTTTATTATCGATTGGCTTAGACATAAATCCGTCCATTCCCGCGTTTAAGAACTTTTCAATATCTGCAGTTAATGCATTTGCGGTAACTGCTATGACCGGTGTTTTTATTAAACTGTTTTTTGCTTCATACTCTCTTATCTGTATTAATGCCCCAAGACCGCTAAGTTCAGGCATATTTTCATCCATTAAAACTAGATCAAATCTCTTCTCTTTAAATATTTTAACAGCCTCAACCCCGTTGTTTGCTATGTCATAACTTACGCCATAGCTATCTAAAATAAGAGTCATCAGAAGCTGATTTGTTTTGTTGTCTTCCGCAATTAAAATATTTGCATTAAATTTTATTTCACCATACTCCGTATCATCATTTCCGCTATCTTGTGCAACAGCCTCTTTTCTTATTTGTTCGGCAGCTACATTATCAATTGCCTCTATAAATGACATAGGGGTAAACGGTGCAAACAGGGATGCAATATGTTCAAGATTAGGCAGGCTGGCAATATTTGATTTATGTATTGCGATGGATGGTGTTTTTGCGTCGATTATTTTTTTGTTAGTTGAATCATCAGGGACAAAAAAGAGTATATCATAGCCGCCATCTGCATGTTCTTCAATTTCGGCAATCTCTGTAATGCCAAAATCATTTAGGTATTTTTTTATTAACTCTACAAACAGAGTGTTCATCTTTGGACTATTTAAGATGGCAAATCTATATTTTTCCATTTTCTTTAAATCAATCAGCTCTTTTGGAAATTTGTCAATTACCGTAACCGGAATATTTAGTGTAAATTTTGAGCCGACACCTTCTTGCGATACAAATGAGAGAGTTCCGTTCATCTGTTGCGCAAGTTTTGATGATATAGATAGTCCCAAACCTGTCCCGCCGTATTTTCTTGTTGTTGAGCTGTCGGCCTGAGTAAAAGGGGTAAAAATTTTACTTTGGCTTTTTATAGGAATTCCGATTCCGCTGTCTTCAACACAAACGATAAGCGAATCCTCTTTAATGCAAATACTAATATGTACAAAGCCGCCTTTGTGAGCAAATTTTATGGCATTGCTTAGCAGATTTGATATTATCTGTTTCACTCTTGTCTCATCCACGCTGATAAATTTTGGCAGATTGGGGTCAATATAAACGGCATATGAGAGGTGCTTCTCGTATGCTTTTGAAGCAAAAAGAAGCGCGATATTGCTAAATTCATGGATTGGGTCAATTTTGCGAGGGGTTATTGTAAACTTGCTGCTTTGGATTTTGGAAAAATCTAAAATATCGTTGATTATATAAAGAAGAGATCTTCCGCTTGTGCTTATAATATTTAGGTAATCCAGAGATTTGTGGTCTGATATTCTTTTTTCAAGGATTGTTACAAACCCTAAAATTGCGTTTAATGGAGTTCTTATTTCGTGGGACATATTTGCCAAGAATTCATCTTTTGCACTTTCGGCTTTTATAGCATTGTCTCTTGCTTTTGTTATTTCTAAGATCTGTTTTGTAAGCTCGGCCGTCTGTTTGTTGACTTTCTCCTCAAGTGTTTTGTTTAGGACCTCCAGAGAGTTTGTCTGTTCCGTAATTTTGTTAGATATTAGCTCCGTTAACTCATTGAAAACAGTTTTTAAGTTTATAAGAGATGGATTGGCCGGATTAAAAGATGATTTTTCATAAAAAATACCGTCCTTCATAAGATGAACTATTTGTGTGGTTTCGTTTATGAACCTTCTATCTTTCTCCAACTGTTTTTCAAGTGAGAGAATCTGTTCGTTTATTTTATTTGCTATTATGCTTAATTCATCTCTTGAGGTAATATCTATTTTTTTTGGAGCATTTGTTTTAAAGTTTAGAAAATCAAAAAATTTGTCCATTCCCGAGTCTAGGTTTTTTAGCGAGGTATCAATATTATTTGCAAGCAGATAGGCTCCAAAGAGCAGTGCAAATATTGTTGTTAGAGTGATTATTATCTGATAAATAAAAGTGCTGTAAAGTTCGCTGTTTCTTGTTTTTATATCTGATACTATCTGGGAAAAAACATCGCGTCCAAGAGTGTGGTAATCGTTTATCCTGCTTGTGGATGCGTTCCACCATAACTCTTCGTCTATCGAAAAATTGGTGTTATTTGAATTTTTGACTATGTTTCTTACTTCATTGAAGTAGTTATTTCTATTTTTTGCATCTATCTCTTGGAGCTTTTTATCAATGTCAGAATTGCGTAAAATCGTTTTAATATTGGCATGCAGATTGTATTGAGCATCAAATAGAGTATCTACTTTTTCTAAATTTTTTGCAGACAGACTGTTTCGATTTATCTGCAATATCAATGCTCTCTCTTGACCGCTGAGCTCTTGAAGAAGCAGAATTTTTTTTAGGGCCATAATTCTAGTTTGAATCATTTCGTCATTTGAATAAAATTTTATGCTCTCAACAAGCTCCAGAAGTTGGCTGTTTGTATATGAGAAGTAGGTGAAAGAGTTCTCATGCGTCATTTCACCGTTTGCTATACTCTCTCTAATGTAAACAATGGACTTTAGCAGTATAGCTATGCTGTTTATTATCTCCTGATTTGCTATTTCTAAATGTTTTTTATTCAAATCATTTAAAAAAGAATTAAACTTCTTAATTGCTCTGTCCGTTTCAAACTGTTGACCTAAGAGCAGCTCTATAAAATATAAACCATTCTCCTCGCCGCTCTTTATGTTGCTAGAGCTTAATCCTCTCTCGAGCTGCAGTTCGTGCAGCACGTTTGCTGTGTGATTCATGAGCGTGGAAGAGGATATTAGAAGTTCGTGATTCTGATATGAGTTATATTTGTCCACCGCATGATTAATAGAAAAAAGTAAAATAGTGACAGTCGGCAGGATAGTCAATAGAAAAAGCTTCTGTTTTATTGTCATCAAGAACCCAAAATAATTTAATTACTTGGAGCTATATTATAGTAATTTGGCTAAAATTACAAGGTAGGAAATCAAATGAACGATAAAATATTTACAAAACCGATAAAAAAACAGTTTGAATTTGACGAAGAGGTTGCCGCCGTCTTTGATGATATGCTGCAGCGAAGCGTACCGTTTTATAAAGAGTCGCAGAAGATTACGGAGTTTTTTGCGCTCAAACAGTTGGAAAATGGCGGAGTAGCTTATGATTTGGGCTGTTCAACTGCAACACTTCTTATAAATATAAGCAGAAAGCTTAAAAACAGAGCGACTCTCGTAGGGCTTGACAACTCGGAGGCGATGCTTGCACAGGCTAGAAAGAAATGCGAAGCATTTAAGGCTGATATAGAGCTTGCAAACGCAGATATACTTGAGTATAACTATAGGGAAGCCGACCTCTTTATCAGCAACTACACGCTCCAGTTTATTCGACCTCTTATTCGTGAGGAGCTTGTTAAGAAGATATCCGCTTCACTAAAAAAAGATGGGCTTTTCATATTTAGCGAAAAGGTTATAAGCCATCACTCAAAACTGAATAAAGATTTGATTGAGTGTTACTATGACTTCAAAAAAGAGCAGGGCTACTCAGAGTATGAGATAATGCAAAAAAGAGAAGCGCTGGAGAATGTTTTGGTGCCATACAGCGAAGATGAAAATATTAAAATGGCTAAAAACTGCGGTTTCTCACACTGTGAGGTAGTCTTCCGCTGGGCAAATTTCGCAACATTCATAGCTATAAAATAAAATCGCTTCATATTTCTTCGTTAGTTTATTTCAATGTACCAGAGTACATTTTCAATAAACTTCCTCGAACTATTTTGCGCTTTTAATTTATAAAATCATTGTTTAAATCTACCAAACATTCCCTTTTGGCTTCTCCTCTTCTGCTCCGACAACATAGTCGATTACTTTGTCTGTTTTTTTGCCGAGCTCTTCATAGGTGATAATATCATCTTTGCCGCACTCTTTGTGGTAGTAGCCTTGGATGTCGTAATACTCTTTGCAGTCGCTGTAATATTTAGCAGAGATTCCGTGTTTATTAAAACACGCCGAAAATAGAAACAGCGGTAAAATAGGTAATAAATATTTTGTCATAACTCTCTTTAAGCAAATACCAATCCAATTTTATCTCAAACTTTAAAACTCTCTTTTGTTTTGCAGTAAGAGGTTAAAAAACACTCATCGCATTTTGGGTTTTTTGCTTTGCAGATGTAGCGCCCAAACAGTACCATTCCTTGATGGAGCGTACGGAGATTGTTTTTAAATTTTTTAACAAGCGTTGCCTCTGTCTTTATGGCTGTCGTGTCATCGCTAAGACCAAGCCTATGTGATACACGAAACACATGTGTGTCAACTGCCATCAAATTGGCTCCTGTGTACTCTATCATTACCACATTTGCTGTTTTTTGCCCAACACCTGCGAGAGTAACAAGCTCTTTTTCATCCATGGGAATCTCGCCGCCATATGCCTCTGTTACTCTTTTTGCCATCTCAATTAAATTTTTTGCTTTATTATTGAAAAATGAACAGCTGTTAATAAGGTCTTTTACCTCTTTTATATCTGCCTTTGCCAAGGCCTTTGGGCTCGGATATTTTTTAAACAGAGCAGGTGTAATCATATTTACTCTTTTGTCCGTGCATTGTGCAGAGAGAGCGACCGCTACAACCAACTCGTAGGCATTTTTATAATCAAGTTCAGTTACAGCATCGCTGTATCTATCAATAAAAAGTTGATGAATCTCTTTTATTTCTTCTTTTGTGGCTTTTTTCATAGCAGAATTATATATAAAATGCTCCTTGTTTAATAATCATTAGTATTAACAAACTAAAATTTTTATAATTAAATAAGGAAGCGTAATGAAAGCAGTAACAAAAATAGTATCGTCTTTAGCGATTTTATCAACTATATCAATGGCACAAACACTCGTAACGGTAAACGGGACGGCTGTTACTCAGCAAGATGTTGATAGAGAACTTATGACAGCGACACAGGGTAGATTTAACCAAGTTCCGGCAGAGAAGCAGGCGGAGTTTAGAAAACAAGTTTTAGAGCAGTTGGTTGCCAAAGAGTTGGTATATGACGATGCAAAAAAAACAGGCGTATTGACATCAAATGAGTACAAAGCAAAATATGAAGAAGTGACAGAGAGAATAAAAAAAGAGATTGCTATTCAGGTTTGGCAAAAAAGAGAAGTAGACAAGATTGCTATTTCAGATGCTGAGTTGAAAAAATATTATGAGTCAAATAAAGAAGAGTTTATTGAAAATGAGAGTGTTAACGCACGTCATATACTTGTAGAGAAAGAGGCTGACGCAAAGAGCATTATTTCTCAGCTTAAGCCGTTAAAGGGAGAAGCTCTTAAAAACAAATTTATTGAAATTGCAAAAGCAAAATCAACATGTGCAAGTGCTTCTGAAGGCGGGGATTTAGGCTACTTTACTGAGGGCCAAATGGTACCTGCATTTAATGACAAAGCATTTTCTATGAAAGTTAAAGAGTTTACTACGGAGCCTGTAAAGACTCAATTTGGATACCATGTAATCTACATTGAAGATAAAAAAGCAAAAACAGCAAAAAGTTTTCCTGAGGTAAAACCGTTTATTGAGCAAAGACTAAAAATGGAAAAAGCAAAAGCTGTTATGTTGACTAAGATGAAAGAATTAGAAAAAAAAGCAGTAATCAAGTAATTTTATGTACTCTCCTATATCTAAAATAACTTTAGATGGGAGGGTTTTTTATGTTAAAAGAGATGATCTTATAGATCCTTTTTTAGCAGGAAACAAATATCGCAAACTCTACACGCTTCTACAAACTCCTCCAAATAAACTTAACAAAATTATCTCTTACGGCGGAACACAATCAAATGCAATGTTGGCAATTGCCGCAATGTGCAAAAAGAAGGGCTGGGAGTTTACGTATTATACAAAACCTCTAAGCGATACTTTAAAAAATGAAAATTGCGGCAATTTTTATCATGCAAAAAATCTTGGAATGGTACATGTAGAAATTGAGCAGCAGTTTTATAAAGATTTTATAGCCTCTTTAAGATTCAATTTAGACGAGAAAACATTTGTCATAGACCAAGGCGGAGCGGTGGAAGAGGCAAGGCTTGGGCTGGAAGTTTTAGCGGATGAGATAAGAGAGAGCGGCTTGCATGTCAAATCTTTGGCCACGCCATCCGGAACAGGTACAACAGCTCTGTATCTGGCTCTTTGCTTAGCGGAATACAGAGTTTATACAGCACCATGCGTTGGAGACGCTGAGTACCTAAGAGAGCAGATGAGCGCACTCCATGAGATACCGAAAAATCTGACTATTTTAGAGCCGCGAAAAAAGTACCATTTTGCAAAACCGTATAGAGAATTTTTAGAGATGCAGCAGAAGCTTTTGTCTGCCGGAGTTGAGTTTGACTTGATTTATGCACCAACTCTTTGGAGGTGTTTAATTGATCAGACGGATGAAGAGATTCTCTATGTACATAGCGGCGGCGTCAGCGGAAACGAGAGCATGCTTGAGCGCTACAAGCAAAAATTTTTTAGATAATAAATGTCACATTTTCGCTTAAGTCAACTCTGCTTGGTCTGTATTCGTTGATTTTAGCATCTTTGTCTTCATAACCGATAACTATGCTATAAAGAAGCGCAAGATTTTCAGGGGCATTTAGCACCTCTGCCACAACTTTTCCAAACTCTGTAGTAGAGCCTTGAGGGCAGCTGCTTAAGCCAAATTCTGCGGCAGAGAGCATAATACTCTGCATATATGCGCCGCAGTCAATAAGTGCACCGTGCGCGTTCTCTATCATAGCCTTATCTGTAAAGACAAAAAATACAGTCTGCGCTCCAAACCATCTGAAGTTATCGTGCCACATCTGAGTTCTTTTTTCTACATCTTTTCTATCTACGCCCATTAAGCTGTAGAGTCCGACGCCAGTCTCTATCCTTCTTTTTTTATATGGAGCTTTCCATTTTAGCGGATAGTACTGGATAAACTGGTCGTTCTCTACGCCGCTCTCCATCTTCTCTATTATCGCATCGCCAATATTTTTCAGAACCTCTTGATTGCTTATTGCATATGTTATCCAAGGCTGCATATTTGCTCCGCTTGGCGTCATTGCAGCGGCATCTAAAATCTTTTCTTGAATATCGCGTGGTACGGGTTTTGGCAGATATGCTCTTTTTGAAGAGCGATTTTTAATTGCATTGATAATTGTTGGCATTTTATAAATCCTATAAACATTTTTGGAATTATATTACAAATAAAATTAAAATCACATATATGAAGCATAGACTAAATATACTTGACAAGAAGTCACTCAACTCGCTATAATATTTGCATAAATAAAACTAAGGAATTTAAAAATGAATGGTATATTTGAGAAATTAACAAATAATATGAGTGAATCAATTGAGTCGGCTGTGTCGCTGGCTCTACACAATAAAAATCAAGAGGTGGAGCCTGTGCACTTTTTATGGGCGCAGCTAACCAACTCAAACTCTGTGCTGAATCAGATGTTCAATAAAATGAACATTGATAAGGTCGCGATTGAACTGGACGTAAAAAGCCTAAGCGAGAAGCTGCCAAAATCGTCATCTATTTCAAAAGAGAACATAAAATTATCTAGAAATTTTGTTCAAACCTTAGAAAACGGTATTGGACTTATGACAAAAAACGGAGACTCTTTTTTAGCGGTTGATACCTATATGTTGTCAAATTTAAAAAATGAACCGTTTTTTAGCCTATTGAAAAAATATATAGACATCTCGGAATTGGCTAAAAATATAGAAGCATCTCGCGGCAGCGCAAAGATAGACTCTCAAAGTTCTGATGAAACGCTGGAGTCTTTGAAAAAATATGGAGTAGATTTGACACTCGAAGCAAAAGAGGGCAAGCTTGCTCCTGTAATTGGGCGCGATGAAGAGATTACACGTATGATGCAGATACTAATACGAAAAACTAAAAACAACCCTATGCTTCTTGGCGAACCGGGGGTTGGAAAAACGGCTTTGGTTGAAGGGCTTGCTCAAAGAATAAGTGACGGCAAGGTCCCGACATCGCTTCAAAACAAAAAAGTAATCGCTCTTGATATGAGTGCGTTAATCGCCGGTGCAAAATACAGAGGCGAGTTTGAAGACAGACTAAAAGCCGTAATAGATGAGGTTAAAAAGAGCGGTAACATCATACTTTTTATAGATGAGATTCATACGATTGTCGGAGCAGGGGCAAGCGAGGGGAGCATGGATGCCGCAAATATTTTAAAACCGGCTCTTGCACGCGGAGAACTTCATACAATAGGGGCAACTACGCTCAAAGAGTATAGAAAATATTTTGAAAAAGATATGGCTCTTCAGAGACGATTTTTACCTATAAATCTAAGTGAGCCGAGTGTAAATCAATCTCTACAAATACTTCGAGGTATAAAAGAGAGGCTGGAGACTCACCATAATGTAACAATTACAGACAGCGCACTAGTTGCGGCTGCAAAGCTCTCAGACAGATATATTGCAGACAGATTTTTACCCGACAAAGCAATCGATCTAATTGATGAAGCTGCAGCCGAACTTAAGATGCAGATAGAGTCGGAGCCGCATGCTCTAAGCAATGCAAAGATAAAAAAATCAGAGTTGCGTGTAGAGCAAGAGGCGCTGAAAATGGAGGAGTCTCCAGCAAATACAAAACGACTTGAAGAGATTAAAAAAGAGCTGGCGGATGTCGAAGAGAAAGTTAGAAGCCTAGAGGCGCAGTTTGCATATGAAAAAGAGGTGTTTGGAAAAATATCAAGCATAAAAAATGAGATTGAAGCAAAAAGAAGAGAGGCGCATGTGGCAAAAAGCACGTCGGAGTTTAATCGTGCGGCTGAGATAGAGTATGGAGAGATTCCCGCACTTTTAACTCAGGAAAAAGAGATTACCGAGAATTGGGAAAAGCTTCAAAAAGAGGGAACGCTCCTAAAAAACAGCGTTGATGAGGAGTCCATCGCTTCTATTGTCTCAAGATGGACCGGTATTCCGGTTAAAAAGATGCTCCAAGCTGATAAAGATAAAATATTAAATGTCGAAGATGAACTAAACAGAGAAGTTATCGGTCAGAGCAAGGCCACCCATGCGGTTGCCCGCGCAATTAAAAGAAATAAAGCGGGGCTTTCAAGCGGCAATTCGCCAATAGGAAGTTTTCTATTTTTGGGGCCTACGGGTGTGGGTAAAACCCAAACTGCCAAAACTCTGGCAAAGTTTTTGTTTGACTCTGCTGATGCCATGATACGAATAGACATGAGCGAATATATGGAAAAGCACTCTGTTTCAAGACTGGTCGGTGCGGCTCCAGGATATGTCGGATATGAAGAGGGCGGACAGCTGACTGAAGCGGTTAGAAGAAAACCGTACAGCGTAATTCTTTTTGATGAGGTGGAAAAAGCCCATCCTGACGTATTTAACATCTTATTGCAGGTTTTGGATGATGGAAGATTGACCGACAATAAGGGAGTTACCGTTGATTTTACAAATACTATTATTATTTTAACCTCAAATATAGCAAGTGACAAGATAATAAACAATCCAAACTCGGATGCGCTGCATGAGATGGTTATGGGCGAGTTAAAAAAGTCGTTTAAACCTGAATTTTTAAATCGTTTGGATGACATAGTTATATTTAATGGTCTCGGTCGTGAGCAGATAGTCGGAATTGTGGATATTTTCTTCGGCGATATTGCTAAAAAAGTTATTCAAAGAGATATAACATTGACTATAAGTGATGGTGCAAAAGCTTACATAGCAGAGGCTGGGTTTGACCCGGTTTATGGAGCTAGACCGCTTAAGCGCGCCCTATATGAGATAGTAGAAGATAGACTGGCGGAACTCATATTAGAGGGCAGTGTTGTTGAGGGTTCGCATGTTGATTTTGACTTTAAAGACGGTGAGATAAAAGTAAAAATATCTTAAGAGGTTATAGCTTATTATGAAATATATAATTTTAATTCTCTTTTTTGTGGCATCAATTTTTGCCTGCACGGGTGATTGTCTCTCGTGTCATCCAAAGCTTGTTCCAACAATAAATGAGGATTTAAGACACAAGCCGATGCTTACATGCATAAATTGCCATTTAGCAGATCCAAATAAGATGGCAGACTGCGGAGCTGACTGTTTTGGATGTCACCCGATGTCTAAGATATACAAAGCAAAAGTCAAAGAGCATGAGATAATTCAGGAGTGTAGAGATTGCCACGTTGGAGCCAAAGAGAAACTTTTTGATGTTGCAACATCGTTCAACCAATCGCATGTGGAGTCGCTAAAGGATTATATAATAAAGTAAAAAGATAACCTTAACCGCGCTTTAAGTAACTTTTTTGTAATATTGCGGACTTAATTTAAAGAAGGATGTGTCTATGAAAAGAACATACCAGCCTCATGGAAAGCCGAGAAAAACAACTCACGGTTTCAGATTGAGAATGTCAACAAAAAATGGCCGTCGTATAATTAACCGTCGTCGTGCTAAAGGTCGTAAAAAATTGTCAGTTTAGGAAATTTCTATACACTGAAGCTTCACAAGGAGTTTCAGTACGTGTATAGAAAAGGAAAAGACGCCCATTCAAGTAGTGTTGTGCTGTTTTTTCTACCCGCAAATGAAGTTCATAAAGTGGGATTTACGGCCACCAAAAAAATCGGTAACGCCGTAAAAAGAAACAGAGCCAAGAGAAGACTCAGAGCTCTGTTTCTTGAATCTTCTTCTTCTCTTAAAGATGGCACATATATATTTGTAGCCAAACAAACAATCCATGAAACAACCCACCAGAAATTAAAAAGTGACTTTGAAAAAATTTTAAATCGCTTAGATGCAGTTAAGAAAAAATCGGATGATTAGAACATTTTTGCTCAAACTGTTATGGCTTTATCAGAAGTTTTTTACCCTTATCGGATATGGTAGTTGTAGATATTACCCATCTTGCAGTGAATATGCAAGAATTAATTTCGAAAACAACTCCGTTTCAAGTGCTTTTTACCACACTTCTACTAGAATACTGCGTTGAAATCAATTGTTTGATGGCGGTATAGAGTATCCATTACTAGATAAACTGTCATTAAAACCCGCAAAACTAGGGGTTGGTTCTATAAAATATTGGTTGGTTCCAAATAAAAAAAACCGTTTTTATATTATAAAAAATTTTTCATACAAAGGGTAAACGTGTTAGACAAAATGACACCAAATCAAAGATTATTAGTAGCAGTAGTGCTCTCAGTACTATTCTTCGCAGCGTATACGGCAATTTTTCCACCTGAGCAGCCAGAAGTGGCAAAAGAAAAGACTCAAAATATAGAGAGTGCACAAAAATCACAAACCTCAAGTCAGCCTCAAAGCTCAAAAATTGAAGAGCAGATAGTTGCGAACGATTTAAGTACTTTAGTGACTATAAATAATAGTAAGTTCATACTTAAGCTAGACACGCTTGGGCGTATCTCTTCAAAAGTGTTACTTCAAGATAAATATAATAATAAAGAAGATCAGCACGCAGAGTTGATTCCGGCTACTGGTACTAAACCTCTTTTTGTTAAATTTTTAGATTCAAACTTAAATGAAGAAGCACTAAAAGTTGCATATACGGCAGATGTTTCTGAAATAGCGTTAGAAGATAAGTCTCAAAAAGTTACTTTAACCCAAAAGTTATCTAATTTAACAGTTACCAAAGAGGTAACATTCTATGCGGATGGGCACTATGATGTAAAGATATCACTATCTGATGATAAGAGATACTTTGTTTATTTAGGTCAAAGACCTGAAATTACCAAGCAGATGATGACGGTAACGGGCGCTATGGTTTATACGGACAATGAGATATTTACCATAGTAGAAGACGGCAATGCAGAGGGGCGTAAAACATTCAGCGGAGTTGAGCTTATCTCCGCATTTGATCAATACTCCGCAACTATTATGTACGGATTTACAAAAGAGACAAATATAATAGTCGAGAGAGACAGAGAAAACGATCCCGTTATCTATTTTGAAGCTATTAAAGATATCTCATTTAACGGCTACATAGGGCAAAAAGAGTATAAAACACTCCACGCTATCAATCCTGTTTTAACAAATGCGATAGAGTATGGATGGTTTACTTTTGCATCTAAGCCGCTTTTCCAGCTTCTGTCATGGCTGCACGGCATTTTTGGCAACTGGGGTTGGTCTATTATAGCGCTTACCCTTTTGATAAGACTTGTTCTTTATCCTCTGACATACAAAGGTATGATATCTATGCAGAAGATGAAGGATATTGCTCCGCTGGTTAAAGAGGCTCAAGCAAAGCACAAGGGCGATCCTCAGCGAACAAATGCTGTTGTTATGGAGCTGTACAAAAAGCATGGAGCAAATCCTCTTGGCGGGTGTCTTCCGATGCTGCTGCAAATCCCTGTATTTTTTGCAATCTATCGTGTACTTTTAAATGCTGTTGAGCTTCAAGGCGCTCCATGGATGTTCTGGGTTAATGACCTTTCAAGAATGGATAACACGTTTGTTTTGCCTATACTAATGGGCGCTTCTATGTATTATCAACAAAAGATTACGCCTAGCAACTTTACAGACCCTATGCAAGAGAAAATATTTAAATTTTTACCTATAATTTTTACATTCTTCTTTGTAACATTCCCATCGGGTCTGGTTCTTTACTGGTTTGTAAACAACCTTTTCTCAATAGGACAGCAGTTTATTGTAAATCAGCAGTTCAAAAATGCAAAAGATGCAGAGATAGCTGCTCATAAACATTTGGAGAAAAAAGATGATTAAGATAGAATCAACCACTCTAGAGCAGGCATGTAAAGATGCAGCAACTGCTCTGGGGTGTTCTGCCAGTGAACTTATAATAGAGATTGTTCAATCACCAAGCAGCGGTTTTATGGGACTTTTTAAAAAAAATGCAATTATAGTAGCTGCAAAGAAGAAGCAAGAGTTTAAAAAAGCAGATACGCAGTATATAGAAAAAGAGAGCCAAAAACAGTACAGTAAAGCAGAGCCAAAGCCAGAGATAAAAACAGAGCCAAAGGCTGAAGCGAAAAAAGAGTTCAAGCAAGATGTTAAAAAACCAAAAAAAGATAATGCAGCTCCTCCTCGCCATGTGGTAAATGATACATTTATGCCTCAATCGTTTGTCAGCATGCAAGATGATGATGATTACGATATGGCTGACATACATTTTACTGCCGATTATGAAGAAGAGGGTGAAGAGAAGCAGGAGAGCAGTGTTCAAGCAAGTGTTAATGCATATGAAGTTGCAAAAACTATCGAGAGAGAGATAAATGAGCTTTTTGGTCTAATCTGTTTTAAAATTGATAAAATAAATGTCAGCGCATATGACGAGGCAACACTTCTTGTAGAGTTTAAAGGCGAAGACGCCGCTCTTCTTATAGGAAAAGAGGGGTACAGATATAAAGCGCTCTCATATATGATTTTTAACTGGATTAACACAAAATATCAGCTGCAGCTTCGTCTTGAGATTGCTGAATTTTTGAAAAATCAAGAAGAGTCGGTAGCGAGATATCTGGTGACGGTTTGTGAAAATGTGGACAGAGACGGTCGCGCACAAACTAAAATACTCGATGGTGTTTTAATACAAATCGCATTAAAAGAGCTTCGTGACAAATATCCAAACAAATATGTGGCGGTTCGCTCTACTCGTGACGGGCTAAAATTTATCATCATAAATGATTACCACAACTAACTAATGGATAATGATACAATAAGTGCCATTGCGACCGCAAACGGCATAGGCTCTATCGCTATCATCCGCATAAGCGGAGAGAGAGCTTTGGAGATAGCAAAAAAACTTACATGTAAAAAAGATTTCTCCCCAAGACACGCAACTCTTACAAATATATACGACTCTAAGAGCGAACTTATTGACGAATCCATTGTTATCTACTTCAAAGCCCCTTTTTCATTTACTGCAGAGGATGTTGTGGAAATTCAGTGCCACGGCGGTTTTATAGTTGCACAGAGTATCTTAAAAGCAACTATCGCTTATGGAGCAAGACTCGCAACTGCCGGTGAATTTTCCAAAAGAGCGTTTTTTAACGGTCGAATTGATTTGAGCGAAGCGGAGGCTATTGCACAGCTTATAGAGGCAAAAAGCGAAGACGCAGCAAAGATTTTAGCAAAGCAGATGAAGGGCTCGCTAAAAGAGTATATAGAAAAAACAAGAGACGATATTATCCATATACTCGCCTACTCTGAGGTAAGCATTGATTATGCAGAAGAGGATTTGCCGGAGGATTTGGTTTTGCAGATAAAGGCAAAGCTAGACGAGCTGAAAAAATCTCTTGAGACGACTTTGCAAGCAAGCAGGTCGAGAGAGGGGCTTATGCAGGGTTTTCGTGTGGCAATAATAGGAAAACCCAATGTGGGAAAAAGCTCACTTTTGAATGCTCTTTTGAACTATAACCGCGCTATTGTCAGCGACATTGCAGGAACAACGAGAGATACCATTGAGGAGCAGGTAAAAATCGGCACGCATCTTATACGCATAGTGGATACTGCAGGAATTCGTGAAGCCAATGATGAGATTGAGCGTATCGGAATTGAGAGAACGCTTGAAGCGATTAAAGAGAGTGATATAGTTATCGCGCTCTTTGACGGCTCCAGAGAAGCTGATAGTGAAGATGAGCAGATAATATTTTTGATTAATTTGCATGCCGGAGGCAAACATATTTTACATGTTAAAAATAAGATAGATTTAGAGCCAAAATTTCTACATGCAGATATAAAATTTGATATTGAGCTAAACTCTAAAGAGAGTGTCGATGAGCTAATCCGCTCTTTGGAAAATATAATGAACATAGCAAACAGCTCCGATGAGATGATGCTTATCTCCCAAAGGCAGATATCGGCAGTAGAAAATACGCTTAAGCTTATTGATGAAGCACTCTCTCCTCTTAGAGACCAAGAGCTTGAGATATTCTCGTTTTGTCTAAATGAAGCTGTAAAAGAGATGGCCTCGATAACCAGACCATTTGAAAATGATGAGATGCTTGACAAGATGTTTGGCAGCTTCTGTTTGGGAAAGTAGAGGGTGAAGTATATTGCGATTGATTTGGGGCTTAAACGAATAGGTTTGGCATACAGCGCGCATAAAGATTTAGTAACCCCGTTAAAAGCGATTGAGCGAAAAAATAGAGACCAAGCGGCAAAGGATGTCAAAAAAGTCCTTGACGAGTGGGAAGTTGGCGCTGTTGTAGTCGGCATTCCGATGGGCGGAAGTAGCGAGGATGAGATGAAGCGCCGCATTGCGCACTTTATGAATCTTGTTGATTTTAAGGGCGAGATTTTTTTTCAGGATGAGAGCAACTCCTCAAAAGAGGCGGAGGGCATAATGAAGGGCGAGATAAAGCAGATTCGCGACGGGCGCATCGACTCAATCTCTGCTATGATAATTTTGCAGAGATTCTTGGCCAAAAATAAAAGTCGGTAAAAAGTAATATTTTAAACTTTTTTACTGAGTGCCTCGATGTTGTTGCTGTTGCCAAGAACAACCAAAATGTCTCCTGCTTCAAGAATGTCATCTTTTTCAAATGATGTGCGCCACTGACCTTGATGTTTGTAAGCTATCGGTTTTACTTCAAACTCTTTTTCAAACATCGGAGATAAAATCGATGTTCCAATCCAAAATTTTGGAACGGTCATCTTGGCAAGTTTCATTGTAATGGAGAGATCTATAGTCTCATAGTGCATATTTTCAACAATTGTTTTAACCAGCTTTTTTGCAGACTCCATCTCAGGATAGATAACTTTGGCTGCACCCAATTTTGAGAGAATCTGCCCATGCACTTGAGTAATTGCTTTGGCAACAATTGTCTCGATACCTAGCTCTTTAAGCGCCATAACCGTAAGTATGCTTGCTTCAAGATTCTCGCCAATGCTTACAATTGCCATCTCCGCATCAGCTATTCCCGCCTCATGCAGCGCTTTTGGGTCAGAAGAGTCAAGAACAATGGCATCTTGAACGAACTCGCCGATATCCCTTATCTTCTCTTCGTCGTTATCAATAGCAATAACAGCCTCTCCCTGCTGAGCCAACCCTTTGGCTACATGGTATCCGAATTTTCCTAGTCCAATAACAACATATGTCATATAATCACCTTTCCTTCTGCATATTTAATACGGGTTTGCACCGCTTTGCCCACTATTACGATAGTAAATGCAAAAACACCAATCCTGCCCATTAGCATAAGCAAGATGATGTTGAGTTTTCCTAAGTCGCTAAAGAGTGCACTGTAACTAAGCACACCGCCATTTCCGGTTGATAAGCCCACTGTGGCAAATGCCGAGCATGTTTCAAAGAGGGTTCTTACAAAATGGAGTTTTTCGCTTTCGTTTAAAAGAACCGTCGATATCAGTACATAAAATGATGCAACAAAGATAATCGCATACGCTTTGTTAATCTGGTACGGAACCAGGCTTCTGTGAAAAATATGTGGGTTGTTTTGACCGCGAAGAGTAAACCAAACTCCGATTACCGCAAGTGCTAAAACTGTTGTTTTAATTCCTCCCGCTGTTCCTCCGGGGCTGCCGCCCACAATCATAAAGATAGTTCCAAAAAATAAGTCAGAGTCGTTGAATGTAGAAAAATCAATGCTGTTAAATCCTGCGGTGCGGTAATTTACCGATGCGAACCACGCGGAGAGAATTTTCTCTAAAGTATCCATATTGCCAAGTGATTTTGGGTTATTCCACTCCAAAGAGAGTATTATGGACATGCTGGCAAGAATCAAAATAGCAGATGTCCACAGAACAAGTTTTGTATGCGTGGAGAGGCGTGTGAGTGATTTTTTACGGTAGTTGTATAGTTCCAAAAGCACCAAATATCCCAAGCCGCCGATAATGATCAACAAAGGAATCGTAATGTTGATAACCAAATCGCTGCGAAAACCCATCATGTTATCGCTAAAAAGTGAAAAACCGGCATTGTTAAATGCAGAGATAGAGTGAAAAAGCCCAAACCACAACGCATCATCAAGAGGCATATCGACTAAAAAACGCAATGTCAATATGATTGCCCCGGCAATTTCAATAATCACGATGCTGGCAAAGACGATTTTTAAAAAACGAAAAATTCCGCTCATTCCAGGATAATTTAGTGACTCTTTAAGAATAAGGCGGTCGCGGTATCCAAGTTTTTTGCGGCGCATTATTGCCAAAAAAGTAACTGCCGTCATATAACCGAGTCCGCCGATTTGAATCAAAGATAGAATTACTACATGTCCAAAAGCGGTAAAATCAACAGGAGTGTCTTTGACTATGAGTCCGGTTACGCAAGCAGCAGAAGTTGCCGTAAAAATTGCGTCAATTACGGAGAGCTCTCCATTATGGGCAAACGGAAGCATCAGCAAAAAAGTACCTATACCGATGAGAATAACAAAGCTCATAAAAATTATTTTAACATCTTGCGTCTGCGTGGGAAATCCTTTTAGTTATTGCAGCAAAATCTGTACCCGATACCGGATTCTGTTTTAATGTAGTTTGGTCTTGTGCTGTTTTGCTCTATTTTCTTTCTTAAAGTGTTTACATAAGTTCTAAGATACTGCATCTCACTCTGATACCCAACTCCCCAAACCTCTTTAAGTATCTGCTTGTGCGTAAGCGTCTTATTTGTGTTTAGCAAAAAATATTTTAGCAGTTCGTACTCTATGGGAGTGAGTTTGAGCTGCTCGTTTTTAAAGAAAATATCCCTTGAAGCGATATCCATCTCCAACTCGCCGCATAAAATTTTGCTAGATATGTTTTCATCGCCGGTATTTCGTCTAAGATTTGTTCTGATTCTTGCCAAGAGCTCATTTACGGAAAATGGCTTTGTCATGTAGTCATCGGCTCCGGCGTCAAGAGCTGCTATTATCTCCTTTTCGTCATGCCTTGCACTTAAGACCACTATAGGAAGCTTTGATATCTCTCTTACCTGTTTTATAAACTCTTTTCCGTCCCCATCGCTCAGACCAAGGTCAACGATTAGCAAATCCGGATTGTGGCTTAAAAACATTACCATCGCATTTTTTTTGTTTTCACAGGAGATATGGTTAAATCCATACTCCCTAAATGTGATCTCTAATAATTTTTTTACAGAAGGGTCATCCTCTATAATTTGGATAAGATAATTTTTCATACCAATCTCGCTTTTTTGACTATTGGCAATTTTGCCTCTATAAGTATGCCATCATCAACTGCGCTGGCTTTAATGTTTCCGCCGTGAAGGTTGACTATGCTTTTGCAGATAGCAAGTCCTATACCGCTTCCTGAAATATCATTTGTATCTTCTAGGCGATAAAATTTATCAAAAATACTTTTTAGTTTTGTTTCATCAATATAGCTGCTTTGGTTAAAAACTTCTATTTTTACAATATCATTGAAATTTGCTATTTTTAGAGTTACTTTTGTGCCGCTTTTGGAGTATTTAAAGGCATTGTCCAAGAGATTTACAATAAGTTGCGTCAATAGCATGTTGTCACCCCAATATAAACCGATATCATCTATTTTTACATCTAGCAACTCACTGTTTTGTTTCTCTGAAAAATCTTCTAAAGCAACGCCTACAATATCTTCAAAATCGCACCAATCAAATTTTAAATTTATATCCCCGCTTGAGAGTCTTGTACTGTCTAAAATATTAGTAATTAATCTTTTCATACGCAAGGATGCATAGTTTACATCTTCTAGCAAACCTTTTATACTGTTTTTATCTAGATTTTGATTTGAGAGAATAAGATTTATGGTCCCATGAATGGTAGATAGCGGTGTTCTTAAATCATGCGAGATAATATGTAGCAAACTTTCTCTTAGCTCGTTTTGTTTTGTTTGTGTATGGAGGTTTTTTGCCTGAACAGTGATAATCCATCCAACTATTGCAAAAATCAAAAAGCTCCATATATAGAGCTCGTTATGTACTTTAAAACTGTATAACGGGGGAATATAGAGAAAATTAAAAAAAATTACACTTAAAATAGTGATAAAAATAGTCGCTTTCATATTTCCGTGAATCGCTACTATAACTACCGGAATAATATGTATCAATCCTATATTTATAATATCTAAATGCTCACGAAAAATATGGCTTATAATGGTAATAACGGACAAAATCCCCAAAGCCTTGAGGATGTATGCATATATGATATAGTTGAAACTAATACTCTTCATCAAGCATTCGGCAGTTTTATAAGTACGAGGATTGTTAAAATGGCTATAACTGATAGCATGGCAATATCTGACATGGACATAATTAATCTTTCTTTTTAATTTGCCTATTATAGTTTAAAAATTATCAATAAGTTATCAATAAAATTATGAAAATATCAAAATATTATAAAGATTGAAACTGCTAAATTTTGTTTATATTTAGAAGAATCTTTTTTAAAAGAGCTGAAAATAGCTCTCTCTCTTCATCATTAAATGCCTCAAAATATTTACTGCACTCTTTTGAGATTTCATTTAATGATTTTTTTATCATCTCTTCACCGCTTTGGCTTAGGCAGACAAGCATACATCTCTTGTCTTTTGCATCCTCTTTTCTCTGTATAAAACCTCTCTCTTGAAGTTTCTTTAAAACCTTCGTCATTCCGCCCGATGAGAATATTGTCAAATCATAAAGCTGTGTCGGTGAGAGCATGCCGCCATGGGTGTATAGAGATGCTAAAACATCCACTTCGGAGTTCAAGAGGTCAAATTTCTCTTTTAAAAAACTCTCCGCATGTGAAAATATGGTTTTGTGTATAAGTGCTATTGGGAAGGTCATCATAAAAACTTCTGAAAGCTCCTTAGATTCTACCTTCTCATAAAAGTTTGTGATTAAGCTGCTGTTTACTCTATTTTTTTTCATAACGACATTATAGCAAAAATATATCTTTCTGGCAAGATATATTTAAGAGTTTGTATGATATTATTTCCTCAATATAGGATATTAAGGAGAGCAGTTGAGACTTATTTTGCCAATACTTTGTCTGCCGATTTTTCTCTGTGCATATACTCTTGAAGAGTTGGTAGAGTTGTCACACAAAAATAGAGTGGTAGAGTCCGCCTCGCATCTGCTGGTTTCAAAGGAGAAGGCTTACGAGAGCGCAAAAAGCTCATATTTGCCGACTATTGACGTTGGAGCTGCTTATCAAAATGTTTATGAAGAGACGCCTGCGATAGCGAGAAATTCACTAAAAATTCAAGCCAGCCTGAAATATACAATTTATGACGGCGGCAAAAAAAACAGTTTGTATAATCAATTAGAATCCGGCATAGACTCCGGCAAAAGCAACATCGAAGCAATTAAGAACTCTCTTTCACTTGATGTTACGAGGCTATACTTCGAATACTTATCCCTAAATGCCGACAAAGAGGCCACAAATCAGGAGATAGAGCAGTTAAAGGCAGAGTTTGTAAGGTTAGAACTCTTTTACAAAGCCGGTTCTGTGACAAAAGATGAGGTGGCAAAAATTGATGCAAGATTAAAGAGCGCGGATGTTTTGCTTCACGAAATTGAGTTGGAGAGCCAGAGAGTGCTTCACACTCTTGAGTATTATACATCACAAAAAATAGATTCCATAGAAGAGGGCTCGGCAATAAAAGTTGTAGATGAAGAGAAAGGCTCACTCAGAGCGGATATAAAAGTGCTGGAATATGACGCAACATCCTTGCTGCATGAAGCAAACAGCAAAAAAAGTGAAAATCTTCCAAAAGTATATTTTGACAATACGCTAAGTTATAGTGATTATTACTTTGACAACAAGCAGCTCACAAGCAATTTTTTAGTTGAGACACAAAATGTAGCTATGCTAAATCTATCGTGGAATATTTTTGACTTTGGCTCAAGAACGAAGAGTTATGAGGCAAAGCTTAATGAATATTTCAGTAAAAAATCTACATTGGAGTATGAAAAACTAAGGGCAGACGTCGATTACAGACTTGCAAAAAAATCGCTAGAAATTGCAAAGCTAAAAACAGAATCTGCCAAAGCAACGCTTGAAGCGGCAACCTCTGCGTATGAACTTATAAAATTTAGATATCAAAACAAAACGATTGACAATGTAGCATATCTTTTGGCATTAAGTGAGAAGTATGACGCAAAGAGAGGTTATGATAGAGCACTTTTTAGCTTAGAGGTTAAAAAAGCGGAGTTGATTTATTATAGTGCAAAAGATATAAGGGAGTTTTTATAGATGAAAAATTTAGCAATTTTTATAGCAGCGGTATCCCTGCTTTTTGTTGGTTGCAGTGATGAGAAAAAGAGTGCTCAAACCGGAGCGCAGGCGGCGCAGATGCCTCCATTGCCCGTAAAGGCAGAGGTGGTTAGATTTGAAAAGGCAAATTTCACAAAGAGTTATTCTGCCGTGCTTAAACCTTTTAAAGAGGTAGAAGTTGTGGCGCGTGTCAGCGGAGTTTTGGCAAAAGAGAATTTTACAGAGGGTGCGATTGTCAAAAAAGGCGATAGGCTTTATGAGATACAAAAAGATGAGTATGAGGCAAAACTAAACGAGTCAAAAGCAGCGCTGCAAAAGGCTGAAGCGAACCTAAATAGAGCTTCTAAAGACTGGGAGAGATCAGACTTTTTATTTAAAAACAGCGCAATAAGCGAGCAGCAAAGAGACCAGTTTTTATATACCTACGACGACGCAAAAGCCGAGGCGCAAAAAGCAAAAGCAGCTCTAAAAAATGCACAAATAGAGTTTGACTACACAACCATAAGAGCACCGATTGACGGCATTATAGGACTTAGCAGCAGTGATGAGGGGAGTTATATTGATAAAGAGACGCCGTCTTCAAAACTGACAACCATTACGGCATTGGAGTCGGTTTATGCGGAGTTCTCTATACCGAGCAGCGATATTAATAAATACAGTTCTCAGATAAAAAATGGCGCAAAGGTTACGCTAAACATCGGTTCAAAAACGTATGAGGGTTTAGTTGATTTCGTATCTCCAAAGATTGATGCGCAGACAGACACACTGCTTTTAAGAGCCAAGTTTTTAAATAAAGAGAGGGAGTTGATAACAGGCTCTTATGTCGAGGTCTCTTTAGACGGACTGAGTTATGAAAGCGTTGCAAAAATTCCGGAAATTTCACTTGTAAAGACTCCAGATGCGACTATAGTTTATGTAATAGAGGGCAGCGATATTTCCATGAGAGCCGTTAAAATATTAGATGTAGATAACGGCGTCGCTGTAATCGAGAGCGGAGTAAAAGAGGGTGAGCAGATAGTTGTAAGCAATATGGCAAAATTAAAACCAAACTCAAAAGTAACAGTTATGGACGGCAAGTAAGATGTTTTCTGCCTTTTTTATAAAAAGACCGATTTTTGCATCAGTAATCGCCATAATAATTGTTCTAGCAGGTGTGATTTCTATGATATCTCTTCCTGTTGGAGAGTATCCGAGGGTTATACCGCCTCAGATAGTAGTCTCGACATCTTACCAAGGTGCAAGTGCGGAGACTATATCAAAAACAGTCGCGGCACCGCTGGAAGAGGAGATAAACGGAGCAAAAGATATGCTCTATGTGAGCTCTCTCTCGAGTGACAGCGGAATTTTAAGCATAAATGTATTTTTTGAGGTAGGAACAAACCCAGATGATGCAAAAATAGACGTAAACAACCGAGTTCAGGCAGCTCTCTCAAAACTTCCAGAACAGGTTCAAAGACAGGGCGTGAGGGTTGCAGAAAAATCACCAGACATGCTTCAGGTAATCATCCTTCACTCGCCAAAACAGAGCAGAGATATTACATTTTTATCAAACTACGCGCTTATGAATGTCGTGGATGATTTAAAAAGGGTTAAGGGAATCGGCGATGTAACAATTTTCGGTGCAAAAGATTACTCAATGAGAATCTGGTTAGACCCGCTGAAGCTCAAAAAATACTCCGTAACGGTAAATGATCTGATTCTGGCAATAAGAGAGCAAAACGAGCAGTATGCCGCAGGAAAACTCTCATCAGAGCCTGTTTCCGGAAATGAGATGTTTACATATACGCTTCAAACGCCGCAAAGGTTTAGCGAGCCTTTAGAGTTCTCAAATATCATAATTCGCTCCAACGAGGACGGAAGCTCTCTGAAACTAAAAGATGTGGCGACGGTTGAGCTCGGCTCTCAAAGCTACGATATGAAAACCAAGCTAAACAACTCTCCTGCCATCCCGATAGGTATATTTTTACAAAGCGGCGCAAACGCGATAGAGACGGCAAAAGAGGTTAGAAAGGTTATAGCCTCCATAAGTGAGAACTTCGCAGAGGATGTGGAGTATGTAATCCCTTACGATATTACAGACTTTGTTGAGGTTTCAATAAACGAGGTTATAAAAACTTTTATAGAGGCTATCATCCTTGTTATTCTCATAATATTTCTATTTTTGCAGAGCTTCAGAGCGACGCTTATCCCTATTTTGGCTGTCCCAGTCTCGATAATCGGAGCATTTGCAGGAATGTACATGTTAGGTTTTAGCATAAACCTGCTTACACTTTTCGGGCTTGTTTTGGCTATCGGGATAGTGGTTGATGACGCTATTATTGTTATAGAAAATGTAGAGAGGCATATGAAAGAGGGGCTCTCGCCGACTGAAGCTTCACTTCAAGCAATGAGAGAGGTTTCAGGTGCGCTTGTTGCCATCGTTTTAGTTCTCTCCGCCGTATTTATCCCTGTCGCATTTTTAGGCGGGCTAAGCGGTGAGATGTACAGACAGTTTGCCGTAACCATAGTTATCTCTTTGGCAATTTCAGGATTTGTCGCACTTACTTTGACACCATCACTTTGCGCTTTGATGTTAAAACCTGCACACAAAGAGCCGAAATATTTCTTTAAATGGTTTAACAACTTTTTTGATTGGGCTACGCGCGGTTACTCAAAGACTCTAAAGATGACCATAAGATATTCGTTTTTAAGCATGCTGCTCTTCGGCGGACTTTTGTATGTTACTTACGACCTATTTAACAGTCTAAAAACAGGACTTGTTCCCACAGAAGACAAGGGAACGGTTTTTGTATTTAGCTACAACCCTCCCGGTGCATCGCTTAGTAGAACGGATGCGTTGACTTCCGAGGTATATGACATCGTCTCAAAAGATAAAGAGAATATAAAAAATGTCATCCAATTTGCCGGAATGGACTTCGTTACATCTTCTTTAAGAACAAACTCTGCGGCTACGATTTTAAAACTTCAAGATTGGGATGAGAGAACAAGACCAGAGCAACATGCAGCTTATATA
>DAIDMU010000057.1 GCA_027448805.1 Sulfurimonas sp.
AGCTATAGCGGTGTTTTGGAGTATTACACTGGCAATGAAGAGAAATTTATTCCTGCTCAGAGTGCAGGCGGGATTTTAAAAATAGTTCTGCCACATATCTTTGTCTTTGGACTTTTTGCGATGGTGCTTCTGCACTTTTTGGTTTTTACACCTCTAAGACACAAAAAGAGTTTGTTTGTGCTTATCTACGCAACTTTTGGCGTTGCACTGCTTGAGATGCTTACCCCTTTTTTAATCATCAATGGATGGAGTTTTTTCGCCTATGTAAAACTTCTCTCATTTTTTCTCTTTTTGGGGCTCATTCTTCTCATCTTGTGGGTACTTTTTAAAAGTATCAGATAGAAAGTCTATTTTCATATACTTCTCTTTGTTTGGGCTAATGACCATTTTTTTATCGCTTTGCACAATGATATACCCTACCCCCAAACTCTCTAAAAATGCGTAAGCCTTGTGCGGCGGCATAACGGAAGCAGCAGTTGCATAAGCGTCCAAATCACTGCTTTTTAACTCTCCAACAAGCGTGATGGAGATAAACGAGGATTGTGCTCTTTTTGTTTTTGGGTCTATGAGGTGATTGTTTTTTGTGGATGTGACATATCTGTTGTAGTTTCCGCTTGTTGTTATACCAAGGTCAGGTTTTTGTGTCTCGAAGGAGAGCAAAACTTTCTCGTCATTAAAGGGATTTTGTACCTCCACTCTACATAGTCCAAGACAACGTATATCTCCGCTTGCTGCAATCACCGTCGAAGATACGCCGTTTTTTCTGAAGTGTTCTGCCACTTTGTCAACACCGTATCCCTTTCCCATACCGCCCAAATCAACCTTGAACCCTTTTTGCAAAAAAGCCTTATCTGTATCAAACCAAAGAGCTTTAAAGCCGACTTTTGCGCCATCAAGTTCATCTAGCGTAGCTACTCGCTCATCCTCTCCAAATCGATAGAGGTCTTTTGTGATAGAACCTACCGTGATGTCAAAATAGCCATCCGTTTTCTCGTAGTACTCTTTACTTAACAAAAGTGCTTCATAGAGGTAGTTGTCAACTTTTGCATGTAGATTTTTGTTGAGTAAAAAAACATTTGCTTTTGGGTCGTAAGATGAGAGTGACATCTCAACGCTCTTCATGATGTTAAAACCATCTGCTATAAGATTTTCATCCTCTTTATCGGCTGTAATAGTTACCAATGTAGCCATGATAACTTGCGTACGCAAGAGCGTTTTAGCATCTAAGAGCCAAAACGTCAAGAGTAAAAGAGCTATAAATTTCAAAAACGGAAGTTCTTAGATAGAGATGATTTCGTTGATCTCCAGCCCAAATCCGCTTAAGCCGACAAAGTCATTATGGCTTAGGGAAGATAGGAGATTCATCTTTGAAACACCAAAAGATTTGAGTATCTGCGCACCTATACCAAACTCTTTCATTGCCGCATTATCATTGTGTGCAGGTTTGTTGATAAAGATAAGCACACCGCCGTTAAGTTTAAGGTACTCTATGGAAGCAACAAGATTGTTGTATTTTTTTTGGTTAAATAACAACTCTATATCAGAGATAACATTATGAACTCTTACATTTGCAACTGAACCGACATTATGAAAAACAACAGCAGTATGTTCTATGTTGTCGTGATCTTTGAAAGTATATTTTTTTACTTTTGTACCAAAAAATTCTATCTCTTCAACGCCTTTTTCACTAACAAGTCTCTCGTTTGCAAGACGGTACTCAACCAAATCAGAGATAAAAACTGTTTTGAGATTATGTTTTTCACCAAAAATATCCAAATCATCACGGCGTGCCATTGTGCCGTCTTCTTTAATGATTTCGCAGATAACCGATGATTCGCTAAGACCTGCCAAACGGCAAAGATCCACAGAACCCTCAGTATGCCCCGTTCTTACAAGCACGCCTCCATCTTTAGCGATGAGAGGAAAGATATGCCCCGGCTTGACAAGCTCATCCGCATGACTAATAGGATTTGCCAAAATCTTAATGGTGTCGTCCCTCTCTTTTGCAGATATCCCAGTTGTTGCACTTTTTGCGTCAACTGAAACCGTAAAAGCCGTCTCATGCGTAGAGGTGTTGGAACTCACCATCGGGTTCAATGCAAGACGTGTTGCAATCGTCTTGCTAATGGCAACGCAGATAAGCCCTCTTGCGTGTGTCGCCATAAAATTGACATGTTCAGGAGTTGAAAATGCAGAGGCATAAACCAAATCACCCTCATTTTCTCTATCCTCATCATCCACCATGATGACCATACGCCCTTTTTTTATCTCATCAATAGCTTCTAAAACTCTTTGTATAGGTGTCATAACTCTTCTTTATAGTTGAATGTGCAAATTATAGTAAATTGTTGATTAATTTTCTATTTCACAGCTTTTTTCCTTGACAATAAGAGCGTATTTGCCTATAATTCCACTCCACAAACAGTTTAAACGTTTGTTTTTGACCGCGGAATAGAGCAGTTCGGTAGCTCGTCGGGCTCATAACCCGAAGGTCATAGGTTCAAATCCTGTTTCCGCAACCAATTCTTTCATTTTTCATTGTTGGGGTATCGCCAAGCGGTAAGGCAACTGGTTTTGGTCCAGTCATCAGGGGTTCGAATCCCTTTACCCCATCCACCAATCCCCCTATTTTAGGTAATATCGCGGAATAGAGCAGTTCGGTAGCTCGTTGGGCTCATAACCCAAAGGTCATAGGTTCAAATCCTATTTCCGCAACCAAAATCATAATTATTTCTTATTTAAAACACTCGCTTTAAGGTTTCTTTTTAAAATAGTTTTCCCGCCTATTTCCCACTAAAGAAAAAATAGCATAAAGATATAGCAGATAAAGACAAGAAATATCAGCGGTATATGATGTGTTTTTGGGGATTGGTAAAAAGTGAGGATAAAGGCATAGTAGCCAGAGGGGTGACTAATCCCTCTGTTTTGATTAATGAAGAGCGGGTGCAAACACCATCAATATTAAAAAGACTACTAAGAGTTTGGTAAACAAGAAAACTCCCTTTTTATAAGAGTTCCTCTCCCACCCCTACCTTGCCAAAAAAATTAGCAAAAAAAAAGGCTAAAGCCGAAGCTCTAGCCTAAATCTCTTATATGTCCGTTAGTCACACGGACGAGGAGTCAATTGTTTACACGGAGAAATTATATCACATAAAAATAAATTAGCAGCAGAACTGCCTTCTCTTTAAACGCTAAGCAAACTTTGATTTTTAAAGTTATCTCTTGCTTTCGTTAAATCTTTGCTATTTTGAATATGATATCTAAGAGCCGTGATTGTTATAGGTTTATTTAACTTAGTATTTACAATTTTTAATATACTACTTAAAGAAACATTCATGTTTAAGAGTTGTAATATCTCTAAATTGTATGGATCTAAAACTCTTACTTTTGCTTTTGCACCTTTTGGTCGTCCTAGCTTTACACCGCTTTTGCGTGCAGCTGCTAAACCTTGTTTAGTGCGTTCACTTATTATTTCTCGCTCTGTTTGAGCAAAATAGCCGTATATGGCAAGTAAAAGGGATGATAAAGCAGAACTTTGATTTGTGGATAGCTCTGGTTGATTTACAAAAATTAGTTTTATACCTGCATCATTAAATCTCTCAATGAGATTTAAGATCTCAAGCATATTTCGTCCTAGCCGTGATAGCTCCGTGCAGATGAGAGTATCATCTTTTTTGAGTTTTAAAAAAAGCTCATCTATCTTTCTCTTTTTTAGATCGCCTTTTGATGATATCTCAAGTTCCACAAACTCATCTATTATGAGCTTGTGAGATTGAGCATAAGAGAGTATCTTATGCTTTTGGTTTTCGAGGTTTTGTTTGTCTGTCGAGACTCTTATGTAGCCGATTATCATATAATTTCCTTTTCTTTTGATTTGTTTCTGTACCATGTAGCTCTACTAATACCTTCTTGCTTCCAAGGCATGTCCATGTTGATAGTATTATTTTCAAGATATTTTTTTCTATCTATTACGCCTTTATATTATTTAATATTTTCTTTTTCCCAAGATTCACTAAATTCACTATTTGCAAATAATGCTGCAATGCCGCTGATTTGTTTTAATCTTAATAGTTCGTCTGAATCCATACCGATATTTTGACAAATCCACAAATCACTCATACCTGCATCAACAAGATCTTTGACTATGCTAACCATTAAATCTATATCATGAGAACCTCTTGCTCTATTGTGTCTAATCGTAGAAGCCATTCTATTGTTTTCATCTTTATCTATTACAACAACCGGCAATAAGCCTTTTTCTCTCTCAAATATTCGCTTGGAAGTCTTTAAAACAGTAAATCTATGATAACCATCAACTACCTCATAAACATCTTCATCTGGTATATAATAACAGACTACTGGTTGTGTATAACCATCTTCCCATATTGATTTTTCTAACAATTTCATTTCTGGTGGAGCTACTTTATTTGGATTGTATGCGTTAGCTCTGATTTTATCAACTGAAATAGCTTTAATGTTATAAACTGGACTCGTGGAATTCATATTACACCTCTCTATAAATTTTTGTATTTTTCTAAAGCAAGTTTTCGTTTCTCATTCTCTGCTTTAGTTTGAGAAAACCCCATGTATTTACCTACATGATCATTCTTTAAAATAGTTACACACAACCTTTTCCAAGTAGGTATTAATGTAAAATCTCTACTTTCAATCTCATCTATATATTCCATCATAACCGGTTTTTTATCTGTCTTGTAGTTAGTTGATTTAGCTACTTTAAATTTTATACCAGCATCTTCCAAATCCTTAATTGCCTCATCACTTAAAACGCCGCCTTTTTCTTTCCAAAATTTGATACTTGTTTCAAGTTTGGTGCGATAATTTTCTGAAATCTCATTAGGTAGAGTTTCTAACAAAAACATTGCGTATTGTTTCCAAGTGAAATGTTTTGGTTTTTCTATATTTTTCCATCCCATGGCTTTAGTGCCACCATACATAGCTGTAAAATTCACACCGTTAACTCTACTAACCATCTTACCCCATACTTCAGGGTCGATCACTCTGTATAGGGACAGGCTTGATTTTGCGGCATCGTGAAATGGTGATGCAACGCGCATAGAACCAAGAGGTACTCCCGCATAATAAAATAAATCATAAAGCTTGTTATAGTCCCATCCGAACTTTGCATTTGCTGTCCAAATATCCTCTGTTTTCCAATCGTATATAGGGTACGCATTGTAAACATTATCATATTGCTTTGTAGTCCATGCAATATGATTGTATTTATTTATGTTTCTATCACTTACGATAGTTCGCCATCTATCAAGGCTCTCTTCTGCCCTTATTCCAATCAACACACAAGTTTTTTGAGCTTTTTTCTTTTTATGAAACCAAAGAGAAAATCTTTTTTGAAATTCGTAATCACTCATATTTTTAACATCAAAATCAAAAGAATCATCCGATAAATATTTGTTTGGTAGATTTCTAACCCAAATATTTTTTTTATCTGGATCCCAAGGTCTCCAAAATGATTCAAACATAGATGTTGAAGTGGGGCATTTTAGTGGTAAACAACATCTTAAATTTTCTACCTCATTTGGTAGAGATTCAAAAACACTATCAACATAGTTAGTGGTTGCGCTGTATTGTGCTTCATAATCTATATGAAACACACTTACTTTGTGTAACTGACTTGTCTCATTAGCATATTGCAGTGTTAAGTTAAGCAATACTCCACTGTCTTTACCGCCAGAGAAAGATACATAAATATTGTCAAATTCTTTAAAAATATATTCAAGTCTTTTTTGCGTGGCTTGATAAACATTCTCTTTTTTGAATACCTGCATATAAAATCCTTTTTTCTTAAATATATTATACACTAATCTAAATAAATAAGTCAAGCGTTTTTATAGATTTTATTAAAATAATTTAACGAACGATTATTTATTTTTTTAAAGAGCTGTTACCACAAAACCATTTTCGCAAATGAATATTTTTTGAACAAGTTCAAAACCACCTCGTCCGAACTCGGTTAAAATCCACATGCTTTTAACATCTCGGGGATTATATACGCAGTTTCTTTTTTATTTAAAATTTTAGAGCGATGGTTTTTTTAAGGGAGGAGAGAGAAGAGAGAGAGGAAGGAAAAAAGGGGGAAAGCCAAACAGAGGGATTACCTCTTTATGGCTTTGATTTTCAAGATTTCATAGAATTTAAAATATCATCTGCCGCAGATGCCGTTTGCTGGTCTTTGGTTTTCATTTTATAGTTATATTTTATTTTTTTTCAAACTCAAAAGAGAACCGGATATTAAATCCTCGTTCCCCACGACGAACTTTCTGTGCGCATTGACTCGACGGCGTTATCAATAGCACTACTTGTAGATAGATCAATGGTTTGAAATAGCTCAGTATGTAGAGTAATGATGATTTTGTAAATAATTATTATACTGAAAATACCGATAGCAACCTCAAAAAGTCCATCAAATAAAAATATAGTCATTTTTGAAGCCCACTCTTTCATGCTCTCACCCGCAACTGTCATACTTCCAAACTGGAGCGGATCTAAAACAATATCATTGTTCACCATCTCACTAAGTATCGTTTTACTAAAAACCGTGCCTACTGTATGTATCATTGAATTTGCTTCCATCGCCAAGAAAACTGCAAGCACAAATATAGGCAACTCTAGCATTGTAGCCAGCACCTTAGCCGTAAATTTTGACATCGCTTCTAAGTTTTTTTGCAGAAACATAACGGGCATGATGAATAAGCTCAAAAAGTGATAGCTTAACCCTTTTATGATGATAATGATAAATCTTAAAATCCCGATTATCACTAACCCGAGTATCGGTAAAAGCATAAGTGTAGTTTTTGCACTCATATATGCCCATCCTAAAGCAATTAAACCGCCGCCGCCTACTGCTGCAATACCTGCACCGTCAATCGCACCTACAACGCTGTAAAAAGCATTCATAAATTTATTGTCTCCGCCTGCTTGCGCGCCGATAGCTGCACCGCTCGCTGCACCTACTGCAATACTGTTTTGATTTACGATATCAAACACCGTGCTTGCGCCAGGTACATACATATATGGGATTGAAGATAAGATACTATAGATTATCTGATCATCGCCTTTGATGTTTTGGTTCATTTTTTCAAGCAGTTTATTCGATGCCGTGTGATTTGTTCCTGCGATCTGATTAGCCTGCATGCTTGAAATTGGAAGTGCCAAAATACTTAAAAAACCCCAATCTCTATAGAGCTTGTATTGAAACTCGATTATCTTTTCCATCCCTGCGATTTTAGGCGTTACGGATGCGTTCGCAGTTACAAGAGAGTCATAATTGCTTTGCAGCTGATTTTTACGCTCTGCATAAAAATTTGATAAAGCATCCGCTTTACCGCAAGAGCTAAACGCAAGTTTAGGATACTGCCCCGCTGCTGCCACTCCATCACGCAATACGCCGCGACTTCCCGTCTCATAAGGGCTTTCCGCCAAAGATTTAGCGGCAAATGCTACATAAGCCCAATGTTCTGTAGATGGAAACATAGATTTGTCACTCTCTCCAAAAACGGTCTTACCGTCGTCATGCGCTAAATAATCGCTTTTATAAATAACATTTGAGCAAGTATTATATTGAGTTGAATAGAAAGTATTTAGTCTTTGAGCTTGAGTAGCTTGAGCGGTTGTATCGACAATCTGCTCTTTTGTGCCTAAGCCTGCATTTGCAATCACATTGTCAAGTTTTGTATCTATGATAACCCTTGCCGCTTGTTTTGCCCAGTCGTTGAAAGTGTAATATCCAAACTTCTCGAACTCTTGGTAATGATTGTGCATTATCTGATACTCACCTGTCGCACTCGTATCAGTTGATTGGGGTACGAGTAAAACAACGCCTACCACCAATCCTATCAGGTAATTCGCATCTGCTTCGTTTGATTTCTTTTTTTCAAGTTTGTTAATAGTTCTTCCACCAAAATAGCGGATACCGCCATAAACTCCAAACCCTGCCGTGATAATAAGTAAAAAATTCATACTCACATCTGCAAGCCCTGCGTACACCTTAAATATACCTACACTATTTGTAAGCAGATATTCGCTGTTATCTACAACCTCGCCACTCTCGGTAAACTTTGAGCTGTATCCTGATTTAAGTTGAAACTTGCCAGTTGTGTAAGCTGCATCGATGTCGATTATTTTTTCATCAGTTAAGATAGCTGCATAAAGCAGCTCGGGAATGGTTAGAAATGTTGCATTTCCCTGTTGCTCCTGTTGGCTCATGATGCTTTTTTTAGCTTCTATCAGTGGTGCAAACTGTGCCTCTGCATTTGCAACCTCTGCGGCTTTTTCTTCTTTTGCGGCATCAGAATTTATTGAATAATACGCTTTAACTTCAGGAATAAAGACTTTATATAATCCCATCGGGTTATATAGGTCACCGACTGCACCGTACATACAAGTTATAACGCCACTCGGTAGATCCATAGCATAAATGGTACTTGTATAAGCTTGAGGATGCTCAACCCTGCACACATCCGCCGCCAAAATAGCATCAAATGTAGGCGTGCCGGATATGCTTCTCATTAAAGTTTCATTTGCGCCTACTACTCCCTTTTGCTTGAGTTCTGCAAGATTTACGGTCGGGATGGCTTCTCTTTGATATTTTGAGACTTTACCCTCGCTTATATCTTTACGGAGTTGATCAGGTATATAAATACTCTGATAGTTTGCAAGCAGTGAGGTTTGTAAAAGAAAAAATGTAGCTATGAGTTTAAGCATTAATGACTTCATTTTGCACCTCTTTTTGAGCTTTTACGGCTCTTATTTTTTTAATAACACGGTAGTCAAGAGCTAAAGCCGCTAAAAGATAGATAAATGTGAACCATCTTAGAATATAAACATACTCATCATTTAAAGCTTGTATCTGCTCTTGAGTCAGCGTGGTAGTTTGAGTAATATCAATCATCAAACCAATAAATGAGAGCTGAAATATAAACACCAGGAACATATAAAAAAATATGTAAATTAGTATGCGAAAAAAGATATTCATATTGCGTAAACGCCATTTTTGGAGCTTTTGAGTTTTAATATTTGCCGCTCTTGCTTTTTTGTCTGCGAATATTTGAGAAACATCGCAACTGTTTAGGCTTTCGATGGTAGGCATAAGAAAGGTTCCGATTATTACACCGTAAAAGACGATATCGCCTAAAAAATACCAAGCCTCTGGCATCGGTGCGGTATCGAAATATCCGCCGATGATTGAGGCTACAAACTTAAGCGCAAAGTATGTAAAACCAATAAGTGCAGGATAGAGAAATAATCTCAACGCTTGAGGTAGGCTTATCAACTGCTTGTATAAGAGCAGTTGAGAGTCTATCTTTTGGAGCCAGTAGATGCCGATTGATTGCAGTGGTGTTAATTTTGTGGTTTGATGTTCCATAGGATCTCCTTGATTTTGTTAATTACGCCTCGCCCCCATGATGCGTATGGTGCCTCACCGCGGATTATTTGAAGCTCCGATTCAATTTCGTTTCTCACTTGTCGGTATTTGTCTTTTCCTTGTGCTTCGAGCTGCCATCGATTTTTAAAAGACTCTCCATGTTGAACAATCAGAGAGTTGTATCTCTCTTGAACTGGTTTAGGCAGAGCCGATATATCTTTTTGGTCTTTGTAGTAGATGTAATCTCCCGTTGCCAAAAATAAAAATCCTAGCACTAAAAAAACTGGAATTCGCATATAAGGTATAAAAACTTTTTGTAGCCAATTTTCACATCTCCAATATAAGTTATATATACTTCTTTTGGATTTGATTATCTGCTCGTCTGTTACTTTAACTTTCATTTTCATTTTATGCCCCTTAATTGATTTTTGGTATCTGAAAATATAAAAGTGGAAGTTTTGAGAGCAGTAAACCTACTCGCTTTGCCTCACTCGCCTCGTCTGATAGAAAATCTCTCACTTTTGCAAGTGTTTTTACTAGCTCTTCTGCCACGGTAGAACCTGCGGCCGAGAGCGTGTTTGACTGTAATTTTTCAACTACAACATCTAAGTTATGAGTTATTACTTCGATTTCTTCTTGTATACATTTATTCATCTTTTGCCCCTTTTATAAAAATTTAGAGACTATCTTTTGAGCCTCTGCCGCAACTTCTTCAATACCCTCAAATCTATTCACTTCATCATAAACAATCTCACCATTACTATCGATCTGAAAAAGAGAGATAAATTGATGTTGATTGTCGATATACTCCACTCTATACAAATTAAACCGGAGTGTGTGATCATAAAAAACAAATCCATAGTCTGGTGATATGGTGTTTATCTTTTTGCGAAACTGCTGAAAATCATGGTCATTTTCTATCTCCAGTTGTATCAACTTTTGGGCGTTTTCTATCGCCGCCTTGTAAAACTTGATTACCTCTTGTGTCTTTTGTAAACTAATCATCTTTTTCTCCTGTTTGCGATTGCTCCTATAACGAACATTAAAATTAATCCTCCTATCTGGTCATGCAGCGGTGCATCCCAAAATATGCGTAACCACTCCATGGTGCTTCCGATATCATCTTGAAAATACAGTGGTGTATCTCGCGGCGGTAATTGATTCATGGTATTTCCTTTTGTTTGCCGATTTAGCAATTTATTAGCATTATTATATCTAATATAGATACAATATGTCAAGCCTTTTTTATCTGTTTTCGCAAATAATTATATATTTTATTGCTATTTCAGATATTTTTTCGCTATAATTTTACATATATTAGATATAGGTAAAAAACACTATGGAATTACAAGAGTTCAAAGACAGATTAGAAGAGTTAGATCTTAATTTAAAAGACTTTGCGGAGCTTATAAACATACCCTACAGCACCGTTACAAAATATGGAAGAAGTACGCCTATCCCCTCTTGGGTTGAACCCTTTTTATATATTTATACTCAAAACACAAAGCTAGAGAGCTTTAAACAAGAGATAAAAACCCTTGCCCAAAAGCTCTAATCTTCTTTTTTAAAAACTCATCATCGCTCTTGCCCCTGTTCTTGTCTTTGGCTATTATGGTATTGCTGATGTGTTGCATCATCTCGCCTTAGCTCTTCTTTGGAAAGAGATTCAATCTTAGGGGTATTTTGTGCTTTTAGTATGTCTTGCAAAGATGTAGCGATATTTGAAAAATACTCCGCATCCCTTATTTCTATGCGGTCGGCTATTTTTGCACCGTCTAAAAGCAAATCATTGATATCTTTTTTATACTCGCTCAAGATATCGTAATGTATGCTTTTGCACTCACTTATTTCTGCTTTTTGCATGATGTCGGAGACAAATTTATAACCTGCGATATCATTTTGATTAAAAATCATAGGGGTTTGTGTCAAGCCCTCTGACACTAACAGCTCGGCAACTTTAGTAGCGTTTGATACACTGTTTGCTATGATGATATTTACACCGTCTAGCGGCATTTGCTGATATGCAGCTGCATAGTCCATTTTACTTTCAAATATGGCCACTTTGCGTGAGTTTTGGTTTTTAAAGAATGAGATGTCTTTCTCACCCAAAGATAGCGTTTTTAAATCGCCTATCTTTTGCAGGAAATGGATATCTGCTCCGCCGCCGTCTCTTGTGAGAACGCCTACACCAAAAGCTTTTTTAGTTTCGCCTTTTGAGTTTGTGTACTCTCCATTTATAACTTTCATTTGCGGGGGTATCTTGACTATACCTCTGCCCTTGAGATAATCTACCGCCATTTGATTAGTAGAGACTTCATAAACGGTTGTAACCTTTGAGAGAGGATGAGAACTCTCACGCTGTGTATTTGCCTCTTTTTGTGCTTTTATGCGTTCACGATCTGCTTGAGAGAGCTGATAATCTTGCTGTTTAGAGCTAAGAGCCTGCTCAAGATAATTAGGCACGCCTAAAGTTTGTAAACAATAACTTAGAGACTCTTTGTAGGGTTTATTTGTAGCATCCATAACCACATTGACTGTCAACGGCGGAGTTAAAATAGGCAGTATGAAAGACTGCTAAAAAGTAGTTTTTACAACCCAAAGCTTAAAGAAACAAATTAATTTTGTTAAAGTCTTTTTTCAAAAAATTGAAAGGAGATAAGTGCTTAAAAAAGGT
>DAIDMU010000058.1 GCA_027448805.1 Sulfurimonas sp.
TTGATGACTGGTGCATCCAGTTTGACAACTTTGAAGATGCCAATATCATCGCACAAACTCTTGACAAAAAAAGAACCGCAGATGTTGTTGAGATCACACCGCTTAGTTATCCAAAGTACTTTTTTCACAATCTTCACGGGACTATCCATGCAACGAGACAGATAGAAGATAAAATCATATGCATAGTTGAACCGCAAATGGGTTCAAACTTTCGCATAGCTGTGTGTGACCTAAACACAAAAAGAGTAACAATCAAAAAGACCAGCTACAAAAACGTACTAAGCGTAGAGGGTGCTTTTGCAAATTTTGAGCTTTGACTTTACCGAATTTTTCACTTCTCACTTAACACACTATATATTTAAGAATAATATTAATTTTTTTCTTTTGAAGTTAAAAATATTGTAATTTGTCATAATAAGTTGACAACTTTGTCTTGTGTAGCTAATTTTGTTAAATATGCTTCTATTTCAACTTTACCCATCTCTATGGGATGCTTCTTGTTGTGAAAAAATATATAGTGCTTTATCCAATGTACATAAGTTCTTTCGGTTGAATAGCTATAGTGTTTAAACCTAATTTTATCACGAACTAAATCTAAGAGTTTCTTTTTCACTTGCATATTATCTCCCTTACTTAAGCTACATCATGTGTGTTATGTATTTTTTTCAATAATTAACAAACATTTTGTGTGTTATTTCTCTCTATGACACTTAACACACACTAAATATTTAAGAATAATATGCATTTTTTCTCTAAAAAGTAAATAATATTGCAATTTGTCATATTTTATGTTAATTTTTAATAATTATCACACATTTGACATGTAAGTTATTTTTATTTTTTTTAAGTTAATATCTATATAATGTGTTTGAATAAATAGTTATATGAAATGGAGAATAATAATGGACAAAATTTTATGTGCAATAGAACTATATGATATAGAAAAGAAGAAAGATACACTTTATAAGCTGAAAAATTGGGTTAAGGATGCACTTCCAAGGATGAATGAACTTTATAAATTATTTATACATGAAGAAAATGATTTAAAGGCTCATCTTGATTTTTTAGATGCAAGAAGGCAGATTCAAGATATGAAAATGTACTATTATGAAAAAATGGATAGTCGTGATATAGATACCCGTAGTGTAGAAGAAATATATGGTGATATAGATTTAGAAATATGTATTATTAATGGTAGAATAAAAGAGATTGAATTATATCGTACCACCTTAGAAAAACAAGCTATTATCGATTATAACAATAGAAGATAATAAATATACTTTTCTCGCTCCTAAGGCTCCAGCTTGGGAGTGTATATATGGGTCGCTATCGCCATATGCATTCCCAATGAGAACATCGGGAACGAGAAAAAGAATCATATATTTAAAAGTGCTGAAAAAGAGGTAAGTCTTGGCTCTTTTTCATCTTGCAAACCCCCGCTAAAGAAAAAACAGACGCATTTTGCTATAATACACTCAATAATTTATAAAGATAGGAAAAGTAGTGATTACATTAAAAGAAGCGTTAAAATTAAGCAAAGACGAACTGGCAAAATTTAAAGAAGAACTAAAAACAAATATAGAAGCAAATGCAGACATTAACGCTTATATCGATGTTCACAATGTCGGCGAAGGCGTGCCGATAGCTATAAAAGATAACATTCAGGTAAAAGAGTGGTCTGTGACATCAGGCTCAAACATACTTCAAGGCTACATCGCTCCATACAATGCAACGGTAATAGAGAAGATGCTTGGTGCCGGACTGAGCGCGTTTGGTAGAACAAACATGGATGAGTTTGCTATGGGAAGCACGACTGAGTCAAGCTTTTACGGCAAAACTCTAAATCCTCACAACAAAGATTGCGTTCCGGGCGGAAGTTCAGGCGGAAGTGCGGCGGCAGTTGCGGCGGGTCTGGCTATTGCAGCCCTTGGAAGCGACACGGGCGGAAGTATCCGTCAGCCAGCTTCATTTTGCGGAATTGTAGGAATGAAACCGACTTATGGACGTGTGAGCCGTTACGGTTTGGGGGCTTACGCTTCATCGCTTGACCAGATAGGACCGATGACGCAAAACGTTGAAGATGCGGCGATACTCTACGACATCATCAGCGGGCATGACGAAAAAGACTCAACAAGTGCGAACAAAAACGACAAAGTAAGCGACAAACTAAACGCTTCAAGAAAACTTCGCATTGCAGTTTTGCCAAAGCATATCCAAAACGCAAGCGAAGATGTAAAAAAAGCTTATGAACTTGCAGTAAATGCTCTTAAAAATGCAGGGCACGAGATAGTGGAAGCTGAGTTAATGGACGCAAAATTTGACATCTCCGCTTACTACATCACAGCAACGGCAGAAGCTACGACAAATCTAGCTCGTTATGACGGCATCCGTTACGGGAACAGAGTTGTCGGAAAAGACCTAAACGACACATTTATCCAGACAAGAAGCCAAGGTTTCGGCGATGAAGTAAAACGCCGTATCTTGCTTGGAAACTTCGTTCTCTCAAGCGGATACTATGAAGCTTACTACGTAAAAGCGCAAAAAACAAGGCACCTCATAAAAGAGCAATATGAAAAAATATTTGAGAATGTAGACCTGATACTCTCACCGGTTGCACCGACAACCGCAAACAAGTTTGGAGAGCTTTCAACTCCGATGGAGATGTACTTAAGCGACCTTTACACCATCAGCGTAAACCTTGCAGGACTTCCTGCCATCTCTGTTCCTGTTTCAAAAAGCTCTGAGGGCATGCCGATAGGTCTTCAGCTGATTGCTAACGCTTATGAAGAGCAAACACTGTTTGATGGAGCGCTTAGTTTGGAGAGAGAGATAAATTATAGTAGATAGTTATTGACTTTCAAGAAACAGCTATTGGTATTATAAAATAAGTTTCAAAATGTAACTTTTTGAAATTTTACCTCTTAGTCTTAGAGTTAGTTTAACGGCATTTTCAAGCTAAACTTTGATACTTTACTTTCAGCTTTTGATTTAGATTTTTATGTTTCAAATATACACATTATAATTTTATAAGAGATTTTATCTGTTACTTAAAGAAATAAATACAAATTAAAAATATACAATTAGCACACAAATAAAACAGGAGAAAAATATGTCAACTTTTGAACAAGAATCATTAGATTATCACAAAGCTAGAAATCAATTTGATAGCAACGGAAAAATAGGAACGCTTATTACAAAACCTTGTGATACGGTAAAAGAGTTGGCGATGGCTTACAGCCCTGGTGTTGCATACCCTTGTCTAGAGATAGAAAAAGATATCAACACGGCATACGATTACACGAACAAAGGTAATTTAGTAGCAGTAATCTCTGATGGCACGGCAGTACTAGGTCTTGGAGACATTGGTCATTTGGCTGGCAAACCGGTAATGGAAGGAAAATGTGTACTTTTCAAAGCATTTGCTCATGTTGACGCAGTAGACATTGAATTAAATGTGCATGACACTGAATCTATAATCGCTACTGTTGCTGCTATTGCAGATACATTTGGAGGCATAAATCTTGAGGATATTGCTGCACCACAATGTTTTGAAATAGAGACAAGACTTAAAGAGATATGTAATGTTCCTGTATTTCACGACGATCAGCACGGAACAGCGGTTATTACAACGGCAGGACTTATTAATGCCCTTGAAATGAGCGGTAAAAAAGCTGAAGACTTGAAAGTTGCAGTAATTGGAGCAGGAGCAAGCGGAATCGCTTGTGCAAACATGTACAAGGCGCTAGGCGTTAAAAACATCACTATGCTTGACTCTAAAGGTGTAATCCACACTGGAAGAACAGATTTAAATGCACAGAAAAAAGCTTATGCTATCGATACTACAGATAGAACACCGGCAGATGCGGCTAAAAATGCAGATATGCTTTTAGGACTCTCTGGTCCTGAACAAATTTCAAAAGAGATGGTAGCTTCAATGGCAAAAAATCCAATTATTTTTGCTTGTGCAAATCCAATCCCTGAGATTATGCCGGAATTGGCAAAATCTGTTAGAGATGACTTAATTATTGGAACGGGAAGAAGCGATTTTGCAAACCAAGTAAACAATGTTTTAGGCTTTCCATTCATATTCCGCGGCGCACTTGATGTAAGAGCTACAAAAATCACTGAAAATATGAAAATGGCAGCATCTCGCGCATTGGCAGCATTGGCAAAAGAGCCTGTGCCTGATTATGTTGCAAAAGCACACAACAGAAGTGATATGGTCTACGGCAAAGAGTATATTATTCCTTCACCGTTTGATAAAAGACTTATGGAGTGGGTATCTTTTGCAGTAGCTGAAGCTGCGATTGCCGATGGAGTAGCACAGGTTAAAAACTTTGATATGGCTGCATACAAAGAGAGACTAAAAAAATTAGCAAATCAGTAGTTGATTTTCTGTGGAATCTTTCCACAGAAACGCACTATGCGCTTATATATTTTGCTTTACAATATACTCGTAAGTTGAAAAAAGTATCTCTGTTACGATTAGCCAAATAATAATCCACTACTTCAAACCTCCCTTTTGCTCTCTTGCATCTTATTTTCCAGTGATTTTTATCTTACCTCAAGTCTTACTCTTTTAGAAAGCGCAAGAGAAATTATGGAAGCTACGGATTTGTTAAATTTATTATATTTTATAGTGTGAGTTTCTATATCATTTTTAGTTACTATAATTTACTCTTTACGCAGGCCGCATTATCTATATTAACTTCACCCAAATAGGTAAAATTATCCCATCTATACACATAGTTATAACTTACCCCTTTTTCCAAAGCGACTCTTGTCATAGGAGTAGTACAGAGCGCATTTAATTGTAATGTTTTCATATTATCCATTAAACCTTTGGAAAATTTGCCCTTCTCATCTTTCGTCATTTTTTTAGTGTCTACATATGCCAGTTTAATCAAGGCATCCTCCTCAATAATAGTGTTAACCACTACGGTAGAATTAAGATGCGTTGAACTTGCAATATAAGAGATTTCATCTACTTGAAGGGGCGCTTCTTTTGCCAATTCTTCAGATGTACTCTTAGCAATCTCTTGCGCGCTGTAGCCATTGTAAATTAACCTTGCTTCCTCCATATCTTCACCGTTTGACTGCAAACACAACAACCCCGCCAACGCAACTATTTTTAATAATTTCATACTCGACTCCCACCTTTGTAAATACAAAATGCTAACTCGTTTTAAATTAAATTATCATTAACACTTATTAACAAAATAATCGTTTTGAAACAGAAGCGTAAACTTAAATTTAAAAGTGCTACAATTAAACAAGAATGTTATTCAAGGAGTTGATTATGCAAAAAAGCTTTAAAGCGCTAAATATTAAATGCGACGGCTGTGCCAACACCATAAAAAAAGCATTAACTGATGAATTTGGCGAAATTGATGTAGATTTAACACAAGAACCAAGAGTCGTAACACTTGAGATAAAAGATAAAGAAGCAGAGCTTGTTTTTCGCAAAAAAATGAGATCCCTCGGCTATCCGATGGAAGATGAAGATTTGGGAATACTCACAAAGGGCGGATTAAAAGCCAAAAGCTTCGTCTCATGCGCAATTGGAAAAATGAGTGAGGATAAATAGTGATTTTCAGAGTGGCAAAAAGAGTGTTTTTAACTATGTTTGCACTATTTTTGCCGCTGTTTGCGTTGGAGCCTGATTTTCAAAAATTTGACGGAAGCGCTGTAATTATTGATTTGAACAGTTCTAAGCGAACAGTTTTTGGGTCTCGAGCAAACGAGAGGCTAATCCCTTGCTCATCTTTTAAAATCCTAAATTCTATGATTGCTCTTGAGTCAAAAGTCATAAAAGACGAAAATGAGATAATAAAGTGGGATGGAGTTGTGCGCGAGTATCCGCAGTGGAACCAAGACCACTCCATGCGCTCTGCAATTACCGTATCTGCCGTTTGGTTTTATCAAGAGTTGGCAAGACGCATTGGAAAAGAGGAGATGCAAAAAAAGCTCCTAGAATTAAACTTTGGAAACAGAGACGTCTCTCAAGGGCTTACAACCTTTTGGCTTGGAGGCGGCAGTTTAAAAATCTCTCTTAATGAGCAGGCTGATTTCCTCTCAAAACTTCTGCGCAATGAACTTCCGTTCTCAAAAGAGACACAAGAGAGAGTAAAAGATATCATCACACTCCAAAAAAACGACAACTTTTTAATAGCAGGCAAAACTGGCAGTTGCGACGGTATCGGATGGTTTATCGGTTTTGTAGAACATCATAAAAAAGTAGAAGTTTTTGCTTTTAACATAAAAGGCGAAGGAGCCAGCGGGCTAGAAGCTAAAAAAATAGCTTTTGAATATATTAAAAACAGATGACAATTTTGTTATTTTAATCTTTAACAAATCTAGCTTTACCTCTTTTTAACCACAAAAAAGCTATAATCCACAGAATTTTATAGCAACATAAAAACTTTTACCCATTAAAAGGATGACCATGAAAATTCGTAAACGCGCCCTAACGTTTGAAGACGTACTACTTGTACCACAATACTCGGAAGTATTGCCAAAAGAGGTCTCTTTAGAGAGCAAATTAACAAGAAATATTTCACTAAAAATCCCTATGGTCTCTGCGGCTATGGACACCGTGACTGAGTACCGCGCAGCTATCGCCATGGCAAGACTCGGCGGAATCGGCATTATCCACAAAAATATGGATATTGAAACTCAGTGTAAACAAGTTAAAAAAGTTAAAAAAAGCGAGAGCGGCGTAATCATAGACCCTATCTATGTTCATCCTGACGCTACACTTGCGGAAGCTAACGCACTTATGGAAGAGTTTAAAATCTCCGGTGTTCCTGTAATTGACACGCACAACAAACTTCTTGGAATTCTGACAAACCGCGACATGAGATTTCAAAAAGATATGAGCAAACGCGCTGATGAAGTTATGACAAAAATGCCTCTTATCACTGCAAAAAAAGGGATATCTCTTGATGATGCGGCTGACATTATGCACAAAAACAAGATAGAAAAACTTCCAATCATCGATAACGATGGATTTTTAAAAGGTCTTGTGACTATCAAAGATATCAAAAAGCGCATAGAGTATCCAAACTCAAATAAAGATGCTTTTGGCAGACTTATTGTTGGCGCTGCTATCGGCGTAGGGCAGTATGACCGTGCAAAAGCTTTGGTTGATGCAGGTGTGGATGTTTTAGTTCTTGACTCTGCTCACGGACACTCAAAAGGCATCTTAGATACGGTTAGAAAAATAAAAGAGACTATGGAAGTTGACATAATTGCAGGAAATATAGCAACCGCAGAGGCTGTTGAAGCACTTATCCAAGCAGGAGCCGATGGCGTAAAAGTCGGCATCGGACCTGGTTCTATATGTACAACACGCATCGTTGCAGGTGTCGGTGTTCCTCAAATCTCAGCTATTGCAGAGTGTGCGGACGCAGCACGCAAGCATGGCGTTCCTGTTATCGCTGATGGCGGGATTAAATACTCTGGCGACATCGCAAAGGCTCTTGCAGTTGGAGCTAGCTGTATTATGGCAGGCTCACTTCTAGCAGGAACTGAAGAGTCTCCAGGCGAGACAATCATGTTTCAAGGACGTCAGTACAAATCATACCGTGGTATGGGCAGTATTGGAGCTATGCAACAAGGCTCAAACGACAGATATTTCCAAGAGGGCACAGCCGCCGATAAACTCGTTCCTGAGGGAATTGAGGGGCGTGTTCCGTTTCGTGGAAGCATTGCAGGAATAGTTCACCAGATGATGGGAGGACTACGCTCATCTATGGGCTATTGCGGAAGCAAAGATATAGAAGAGTTTTGGAATAAAGCGGAGTTTGTAGAGATAACAAGTGCGGGTCTTAAAGAGAGCCATGTTCATGATGTTATCATCACGCAAGAAGCTCCGAATTATCATATATAAAAATTTGCATATATAATTTTTCTACATGTAGAAATTCTACATGTAGAAAAATCAGCCGATTTTAGTCATCTTTTCCGTGTTTGTGCTTATGCTTATTTTTGTTTTTATGCTGACCTTTGTGTTTTCCGTTATCGTGACGCTCACTTCCTTCAATAATAATATTCTCTTGAACAACAACTCTTGACACGCTCGTTCTTGATGTCTCTTTGCTACTTCCAACAGCCGCTCCTACTGCGCCGCCTGCTCCGCCACCGATTATTGCACCATCTTTTCCGCCGACTGCAGAACCTATTGCAGAACCTGCTGCCGCACCAAGTGCACTTCCTAAAACTGCGTTGCCGTCAATCTCGCCGGCATGAACAAAACTGCTTACCAATAAAGCTGCGACTATTAAACGAATTGATTTCATAATATCTCCTGTGATTTTTGATTTGAAATTATATCCTACATGTAATAACGGTTAATCTTTAGCCGCAGCAATACTAGTTATGCTAAAATACGAACTATATCAAGATGTAGGATTTTTATGAAAAAAAGTGTTGTTTATGCCGGTTTTTGGGTTCGCTTTCTTGCCTCGTTTTTAGACACTCTTTTTCTTGCTCTTCCTGTTGGCATCGTTATCTACTTTTTGAGTGATGGTAACTGGTTTGACTTTTCACAATATCAGCAAAACATGGCTTATGCAATGAGCGGAAATGCCCAAAAAGCATTGGCAAATCAGCCTCAGACATCTCTTAAATGGGAACTTCTTTTTGAAGTCTCAGTTCTGCTTGTGACAGTTCTTTTTTGGAAGAGATGGCGCGGAGCAACGCCGGGGAAAAAATTTCTACATGTTAAAATCGTGGATGCAAAAACTTATGAAGATATTGACAACAAACAGGCGATTATCCGCTCACTGGGCTACATAGCCTCGACGCTTACTTTTTTAGCAGGCTTTTTCATGGCTGCTTTTAGAGAGGACAAGAGAGCTCTTCACGACTTCATAGCCGGAACTGCTGTAATCTACGACTCATAGCAAAAGAGATAGCGCTACACTCTTAAATCTACCTCTTGGAGCGTTCCTGCTCTGCCATCTTCACTTAAATAGACGGAGCTCTCTTTCATTTTTGCCACCATTTTGTTTTGAGCATCCTGAAGTTCAAAAGCAGTGAGTGCGGTGTTTAGATACAGTGCGCCTACATTTTTCTCTTTTAGCGTGTATAGCTCTTCGTTACCGTTTTCATCTTTTGTCCAGATTAGCAGTTTTTCAAAGATTGCATCGCTCTCATCTATCCACATATTGCCGTCTTCATCGTACGCCGCAAGCTCGTCAAAGCCATTGCCAAGCGTAGGTCCAAAAAGCTCGCTTCCGTCATTGATTTTGCCGTCACCGTTTTTATCAACTGCTAAAAAACCGCTGCCGCTTCCCACAAATGAGAACTCATCATCTTTGCCGTCAAGGTTAAGGTCAAACGTATGTTTTATATTGCCCATACTCACCGTATTGCCGTCAAAATTTAGCACAAGCGGGTCTATCAAAGCATCTCCCGCTTTAAACGAGAGGCTCTCATTCGTTGCCGTACTCCTGCTCATGCTAAATGCCAGTTTAAAGTCAATCTGAGTGCCCTCTTTTGTGTTGACACTGCCGCTCGCAGAAAACTTAAGATGCTCGCTGCTTACTTCGCTTCTGCTGTAGCTGTACTCCATTCCCCACCCCAATCTCTGAGGTCCATTGTTCTCTTCTGAGTTATTTTTTGCCGCACTATGGGCAACTTCACTTCCATTTGAAGAGTTATCATGACGGTAGAGCGAAAGGTTGATTTTTTTGCCCATGAGAGCCTCAAGAGCCCTTATTATAGCCATTAATTTCGGGTCCAATTCGATATCATCAAAACCGCCTTTATCTGAGACGACAGGCTTCGCATTTTGCTCCATCTTCATAAAGTTCTTTGAAAGCTCGAGCCTGTCCCCGCCCCTTAGCCGCTCGGGCGCATCTTCCTCTTTGTTCCATATATGCAGACTCTCCCTCTCCTCAATCTCACTCTTTTTTTGATAAGAGGAGAAAAGAGAGACATTTGATTGTTCAATCTTCATTTTTTCTCCTTTTTGTTACATGCAAAATCGACATTTTTAATATACTTTTTATGTAACCGCCACTACAGCTTTGCTTTTGTATAATTCGAAAAATTAATTTAAAGCAGAGAAATGAAAAAAACGGTTTTTATGGATAAATATCCAATTTACAGCATAGAACTCCAAAAAAACGAGATGAAACCCAAAAGCGCAAAAGAGGTAGCGGCTTATTTTAGAGAGAAGATAGAAAATCATCCGATTGCAAAACTTATAGCTCTTTTTGACCACTATTCACACACAAAAGAGTTAAATGGCCAGATAATGGATGGGCTGATAGATGCACAAAATATAGTTTTTTGCTTTGGACAAGCAATTCCAAATACAAAAATGTTGGCTCTTAGACCAAGAAGCATCGGCATCTGCGAGTTTGAAGACAAAATTGTTATAGATTTTTTGGAAGCCCCAAAAGAGGAGATTCACCAACTGATGCAAGAATGGACGCTAGAGCTAAAAAGGTAAATAGCGCCCATTTAAAACTTACATTAATCCATTTTGGATAAAATAGCAATACTTATTTTTAATTTGGGGGAATATTAAATGGATTTACAGACTAAAGCACTACATGCAGGTTATGAAAAGGGCGCCGAGGGGGCAATGGCGGTTCCTATTTATCAAACAACTGCTTATGAGTTCAGGGATGCGCAGCACGCTGCAAATCTATTTTCCTTAAAAGAGTTAGGATATATCTATACTCGCCTAAACAATCCTACAACGGATGTTTTTGAGAAAAGATTTGCCGAGCTTGAGGGCGGAGAAGCTGCACTTGCAACATCAAGCGGAATGAGCGCAATCTTTTTTGCTATTGCAAATGCTGCCGAGGCTGGAGACAACATTGTTTGCGCTAGACAACTCTACGGCGGAACACTTACACAAACTGCTCATACGCTAAAGAGATTTGGCATAGAGAGCAGATTTTTTGACGTACACGACACTGCTGCGATGGAGAAGCTAATAGACGACAAAACAAAAGTTATCTTTTTTGAGTCTTTGACAAATCCGAGCATTGATGTAGCGGATATTGAAGCAATTACTAAAATCGCTAACAGATATGGGATTTTAACGGTAGTTGACAATACTGTTGCTACACCTGTTTTATGTCGTCCATTTGAGCATGGGGCCGATATCACGGTTCATAGCGCAAGCAAATACACAACAGGTCAAGGTCTTGCAATCGGCGGTATTTTGGTCGAGAGAAAGGGTTTGGTTGAAAAATTAAAAGCAAATCCTCGCTACACTCACTTTAACAAGCCTGATGAGTCTTACCACGGTTTAGTTTATGTTGAAGTGCCGCTTCCGCCGTTTACGCTTCGCGCTCGTCTTTCACTTCTTCGTGATTTGGGCGCGGTTGTATCTCCGTTTAACTCATGGCTGTTTATTCAAGGGATTGAAACGCTCTCTCTTCGCATGAGAGAACACTCTAAAAATGCACTTGCATTGGCAGAGTTTTTAGAGTCGCATCCAAAGGTTAAAAAAGTAAATTATCCGGGGCTAAAAAGCAACGCAAACTATAAAAATGCTCAAAAGTATTTTGAGAATGGCGCATGCAGCGGACTTCTGAGTTTTGAAGTAGGCTCTCTTGAAGAGGCTGTAAAAATCGTCGATGCGACTAAACTATACTCTCTTGTCGTAAATATCGGGGATTCAAAATCTATCATTACGCACCCAGCTTCAACAACTCATCAGCAGTTAAATGAAAAAGAGTTAATAGCTTGCGGCGTTCCATCAGGGCTTATTAGAATCTCTTGCGGATTAGAGAGCATTACGGATTTAGTAGCAGATATCAAACAGGCGCTAGAGGCGTAATTTGTCACTAAACCTAAAAACGTACACCGAACATTTTACAAATCCGCTCTACCTTGAGAGCGGACGTATTTTAGAGCCGTATGATATAACATATGAGACTTACGGCACGCTCAACGACGACAAAAGCAACGTCATTGTCATCTGCCATGCGCTTACAGGCTCACACCACTGCGCAGGAACTTATGAGAGTGACAAAAAACCGGGCTGGTGGGATAATCTCATTGGCAGCGGCAAAGCTGTTGACACTGACAAATATTTTGTAATTTGTACAAACGTAATCGGGAGTTGTTTTGGTTCAACAGGACCTATGAGCCCGCAACACCCGCACCACAACCCATACCGCTATAAGTTTCCTGTTGTAACAATCAAGGACATGGTAAAAGCACAAAGAATTCTTTTTGACAAGCTCGGCATTCACAGTGTACATGCGATTATCGGCGGCTCAATGGGCGGTATGCAGGCACTTCTGTTTGCAATCCACTACCCTAATTTTGCATCAAAAATTATATCAATGGCTACAACCTATGCGACTCAGCCATGGGCTATCGCTTTTAACAAAGTGGCACAGGAATCAATTCTAAAAGACCCTGACTTTAAAGGCGGCTATTACGACAGCCATACGATTAAAGAGAATGGTCTCTCAGGCATGGCGGTAGGGAGAATGGCAGGATATATCAGCTTTTTGTCTCACGAATCGATGCAGAGCAAATTTGGCAGAGATTACAAGAGCACCGACGGTCTTTACGAGCTTTTTGGAAAGTTTCAGATTGAACTGTTTTTAGAGTATAACGGCTACAACTTTACGAAATGGTTTGACCCGCTCTCTTACCTTTACATAACAAAAGCTATAAATATTTATGACTTATCGCGAGGGTTTGACTCCCTTAGCGAAGCTTTAAGAAAAATCACTACGGAGCTTCACCTTATGAGTTTTAGCAACGACCAGCTCTTCAAAAACTTTGAGATGAGAGAAATAAGCGATACTCTGACCAAGATTGGAAACAGAAATCACAGCTATATCGATATAGAGAGCGACTATGGGCATGATGCCTTTTTGGTTGAAGTTGAAAAATTTGAAGAGTATGTAAAGGATATTTTAAATGGCTAAAAAAACCGAAGGCTTTACTGAAGAAAGCGGAGCTTTTACTAAAGAAGCCGAAGGCTTTGAATCAAAACTAGAAAGTGCAAAAAAAGTTCTAGAGGCACTGATGAACCCTGAAATAACGCTTCAAGACAGTTTGAGGGCATACGAAAAAGGGATGAGTGAACTCTCACAAGCGCAAAAAATATTGGAAGAGGCGCAGATAAAAATTACAGAGATAAAAGGAAAGTAAAAATGCTTGCATTTTGTAGCGATAAAATTATCAATAAGGATGATTTATAGTGAGAGCGGCCGTACTTCAACTCAGCGCTCAGGGCATGAGCTCTACCAAGCTTTATAACTATATAAGAATTGCTTCCAAGCAGGGTGTTAAGGTTTTGCTTTTAGGCGAATATATACTAAACCCTTTCTTCAACGAACTTAAAACACTTCCCATTAGTATGATAAAAGAACAGGCTCTGCACCAGATAAAAATCTTAAAAGAGCTGGCATTTACATATAAAATCACTATTATTGCACCTCTTGTTATTGTAAAAAAAGAGAAGGTCTATAAAACAGTTGCTAAATTTGCTCCAACTTCTTGCTCATACTATCAACAGCAAATTCTTATAAACTACCCTCACTGGAATGAGGAAAAATTTTTTGCAAATGAGGCAAAAGCCATCCAAACACCTCTAATGTTTAAAATTGATGGATTTAAATTTGCCGTTATGAGCGGATTTGAGCTCCATTTTGATGAGATGTTTCAACACCTCTCTTCCAAAAATATTGATTGTGTTTTAGTTCCAAGCGTATCCACTTTTGACTCTTACGAGAGATGGAAAGCACTCATACTCTCCCGCGCATTTACTCACAACTGCTATATTTTAAGAGCAAACAGAATCGGAGAATATGCAGACAAAAACAGTAGTTGGAACTTTTACGGCGATTCACTTTTAGCTTCGCCAAACGGCGAACTTTTAGAGCATCTCGGAAACAAAGAGGAGCTGATGATTGTAGATATGAACCACTCTGATGTAATTCAATCCAGAAAAACTTGGGGATTTAAAGAAGTCATACACAAAAGAAGTCTGCTGTGATGACCTATTTTCATCGTCAAATTCAGCTCTGGGGCGAAGAGACTCAATCTCTGTTGCAAAATAAAAAGATTGCAATTGTAGGTGCAGGCGGGCTTGGCAGCTCTTTGGCTTTTGCTTTGGGTGCCAGCGGAATCGGCGAGATTCATATGATTGATTTTGATGAAGTATCCATCCACAATATCCATCGTCAGATTGCCTTTAAAATCGGCGACGAGGGCAAAAACAAAGCTCTCATAAACGCAATGCTTGTTGAGCAGAGATGCCCTTTTGTAAAAGCCGTTGCCCATGAGTGCAACTTTGAAGAGTGGTGTAAAAAAAATATAGCCGTTGATTTGATTATCGATGCAACCGACAACCTCCCTGCCCGCGGTGAAATTGACAGCTATGCAAAAAGCAAAAATTTACCTTGGGTTTACGGAAGCGTAGAGGCATTTCACGGGCAGGTCTGTTTTTTTCATGACTCATCATTCAGAGACGCTTTTAAAATAATATCAAAAACTCCCGCGGGAATTGCCGCTCCCATAGTTATGCATATAGCCTCGCTTCAAGCAAATTTGGCACTTAGACATTTGGCGGGACTGAGTGTAAAAAAAGATTGGCTATACTACCTCTTTTTTGACAGTGACGGAGAACTTATAACTCAGAAATTTGCTCTTCCGAAACCATAAGAGGTTCACTTTGAAATTTTTATCTATACTTTTTTTACTCGTTTTTAATCTTTTTGGCGCAGAGACTATGGATGTGTCGCAAAAACCAAAGGCAGACCTTGAATCAGTAGCAAAACATGCCATAAAATTCGGCACAGGCAACGCAAGCGACGTATATGTTTTTATAGACCCGCTCTGCAAATATTCTCGTGAGCTTATGAAAAAGATAGAAGCAAACAAGATGCTCCAGCTCTCAAATACATACTACATTTTTTTATACAGACTGCCTCGTCTTGAGTCTGAAAAAATAATGCAGTATATTTTGGAATCAGCCGACCCAAAAGCAACTCTTATTGAGATAATGATTGACGAAGAGACGGTAGAGCTTAAAAATTTTGAGGCTAAAGAGAGCACCGTAAAGGCGCTGCAAGAGATTGCATCTGTTGCCGCAACTCTCGATATGACACAGCGCCCCTATATGATCTCTTTTGACAAAGACTCTAAATACTGCAGAGTTTCAGAGGGAACAGCTTCGTGCTTGGAAGAGCTTGAGTAGGCCGTTAACCTGCTCTTTACAGATTTTAGATATAATTGCGCCCACTAAAGCTGGCAGGAAAACGATGAATTTTGAACCATATCCATTTGAAAAACTAAACAATTTACTAGAAAATATTACGCCAAATAAAAACTATGAACCGTCTGCTCTGACTATCGGCGAACCGCAATTTGAAACTCCTGATTTTATACAAAAAGCACTCTGCCAAAACTCTTCGCAGTTAAGAAAATATCCTAAGACTGCGGGTGAAGAGAACCTAAGAGCAGCTCAGAGAAAATTTGTCAGAACAAGATTCGGGGTTGAGCTTCGCGATGAGCAGATTATCCCTACTTTTGGAACAAGAGAAGTGCTTTTTAACTTTCCGCAATTTTTTCTTTTTGACAAAAAAGCGCCTACAATCGCCTTTACAAACCCTTTTTATCAAATCTATGAGGGTGCGGCAATCGCTTCAAGAGCAAAAACCATCTATCTAAATTTGACTAAAGAGAACAACTTTAAGCCAGAGATTGATGAAGAAAAATTATCTGCATGTCATCTTGTTATTTTAAACTTTCCAAACAACCCGACAGCCTCTTCTTTGAGCATAGAAGAGCTTGGAGAGTGGGTAAAACTCGCACTAAAACATGATTTTGTACTATTGAATGATGAGTGTTACAGCGAAATTTATACGGACAAACCTGTACCATCACTCCTTGAAGCATCTCTCTATGTCGGAAACAAAACATTTAAAAATATTTTAGTCATCAACTCTATCTCAAAACGCTCGTCGGCTCCGGGACTTCGTTCAGGTATTATTGCAGGTGATGAAAATATCTTAAAAGAGTATATAAATTACAGAACTTACATCGGCTGTGCCTCGCCTCTTCCTCTTCAAAGCGCAGCTGCCGTTGCTTGGAGCGATGAGGAGCATGTAGGGATTGCAAGAGAGATTTACAAAAAAAACTTTGAAGCGGCGCGTGATATTTTGGGTGTAGAGATTCCCGAAGCAACATTTTATATCTGGCTGCGAGTTCCAAACGCTCTGGAGTTTACTAAAAAGCTATACCGTGACTACAATGTAAAAGTTTTACCCGGAGAATATCTGGCAAGAGCTGATGAAAATGGCTTTAACCCGGGAAAAGATTTTATCAGAATTGCTCTGGTGGAAGATACGCAAAAAACAAAAAATGCGTTAAAGAGAATCAAGGAGTGTTTGTCGTGAGTAAAGTAGAAAATTTAAAGGCAGAGGTGCTTAAGGCACAGCAAAATTCGGATATTGCCTCTTTGTATGTTCTTGAGCAAAAAGCGCATGACACATTTGACGAGGAGACGCTTGGCGGCTTTTATGCAAATATCCTTGATTTGGCACTGGAGAGGTTAACCGATACTCTCGAAGCTCACAGAGTTATGGATGTAAACGAGGTTCAGGATTTTGCAACTCTCAGAGCGCTCTATGAGTATGCCATAGAGAACTACAGCGCAGGTCAGACGGCGGATGCAAGCGCTCTGTTTGAAGTTCTTAGCGGTCTAAGCAGTGATGAGAAGTTCTCAAAAGCAATGAAATTTCACTGGATTGCCTCTAAAGAGAATCTTACTTTGGATGATTTTCTAGATAACATTGCCGACGTAGAGGCAACACAAGATGCCGGTACTTTTTATATAAGTTGTTTTAATAAAGAGGCACAAAAATTGCTGGGTATTTCCCAAACAGATGCGGAGTAAGCGAATGAAAATTCATTTTATCGGAATCGGCGGAATCGGTATATCAGGGCTGGCGCAATATATGCACTATAAAGGTCATGAAATCAGCGGTTCAGACATCTCTGAGACCATTATTACTAAAAAACTCCGCAAGCTCGGAATTGCAGTCACAGTTCCGCATGATGCATCTGCCATTACAAATCAAGATTTGGTTATCCACTCTGCCATAATCCGCCCTGACAATCCTGAAGTAGTCGCTGCAAAAGCAAAAGGCATTGAAGTTCTTGCACGCCGCGAAGCGTTGCTGCAAATTTTAAACACCTCTAAAGTTTACGCTGTTGCCGGAGCACACGGAAAAAGCACTACTACCGCGATTTTAACTTCAATTATGGAAGGCTCGGCGATTATCGGCGCAGAGTCAAAAGCGTTCGGTTCAAATGTAAGATACGCACCGCAAAGCGATGTTATGATTTTTGAGGCTGATGAGAGCGACGGAAGTTTTATAAACTCAAATCCCTACTGCGCAATTGTCATAAATGCAGAACCTGAACATATGGAGTATTACGACTACAACTATGAACTCTTCTACGACTCATATAAAACTTTCATAAAATCTGCTCCTTGCCGTGTTTTAAATGCCGAAGACCCGTTTTTAAGCAAACTTGTCAGCGAGATAGATGCCAAATGGCTCTACCCAAGCCGTGACATAACGAATATACAATTTATTCTGATAAACGACGAGCCGCATACAAGATTTACTCTTAAAAATTTAGGCAGTTTTGATGTTTGGGGATTTGGAAAACATATAGCTCTTGATGCTGCTTTGGCTATTTTAGCGGCAAACGAGTCTATGGACATCGAAGAGATAAGAGAAAATATACTTACATTTAAGGGCATCAAAAAGCGTTTTGATATTGTAGGAGCTGAGAAAGAGAGTGTTATTATCGATGATTACGGACACCATCCGACAGAGATAAAAGCGACATTTGAATCAGTCAAAGAGTATGCGCTTCTTAAAGGTTTTGACAAAATTACGGCAATTTGGCAGCCGCACAAGTACTCTCGAACAATAGACAACCTCGAAGAGTTTATAAACTGTTTTGAAGGTGCACAGGAGCTTATAATCCTTCCGGTATGGGCTGCTGGCGAAGCAAGCAGGGATATTGACTTTAAAGAGAAGTTTAAAAGATACAACCTTATAATGGCAGACAACATCACAAGAGCAAACAACACTATTACCATCATCAAAGACAAAGAAGCGCTTAAAACCATTGACAAGGGCTTAATCATCGGTTTTGGTGCCGGAGATTTAACTTATCAGATAAGAGGGACTGCATAGTGGCATATATAGCTGGAATTATAATTGCGGGGCTCTTTTTTTTGGCTCTGCACTACTTTACCGAACTAACTCATAAACAAAAGGCTTTGGTAACTGCAGTGGTTTTATCCATAGTGTTGTCTGCGATTGCGTTTAATAGCTACAGCAATGCGCAAAGCCAAAAAATGCTAGCTGTTGTTAATAAGTTTAATCAGCACAGCACTGTTAAATGTAACGGCACTGATGTAAATAGTACAAACTTTACCCTGAGCATCGGGACATACACTTTCATAGGAAAAGAGAATACTCCAAATTTTGGTCAGATGATTAGTGCATCTAAATGCGAGTAGAGAACAGCTCAAAGATTGATACGCTAATAAATCAACTCGATTTAGGCGATCATATAAACTCATTTAAGCACTTCTTCTCACGCGAGAACTCCCTTTACATTGAGGGAGACCAAGAGCTGCACTACCGCTACATCAAAGCGCTTGATGCCATAGAGTTTAAAGCTCCGCCAAAAGTTGCCGACTTTACAAACATAAAACTCCACCTTCAAAAACTTGGCGTACTGCAGTTTGAACAGATTTTTGAAATAATAAAAGTTATCAGATATTTTCGTTACTTTAAAAATATGGAGCTAAAGGGAATTATCGGCGAGTGGATGGATAAATTTGTCATAGAACCAAAGTTTTTTGAGGTTGAGAAGTACTTCACAAGCGACGGCAAGTTTGATGAAAATCTTGACGAAGTGCTATTTGGTCTGGGAAATAGCATAAAAGAGCATAAGGCTAATATTAACGGCTCCCTAAAGAGGCTGACATCAAGCCAAAAACTCTCACCATATCTTATCGATACACAGGTTCATCTCATAAATGATGAAGAGTGTCTATTGGTTCGCGGCGGATTTAACCATGTTCTTCGAGGCGCCATAGTCGGCAGAAGCAGCAGCGGCGGTTTTTACGTCTCACCGGACACCATACTAAAAACAAAAGAGCAGATTCGCTACATCGTCCAAGAGCGGGATGCCATCTTTTACACCTATGCGAAAGAGTTCTCATCAAAACTTCTCGAGCTTTTGCCGTTTATCTCATTTTGCGACAAGGAGTTTACAAAGTTTGACAACTATCAGGCAAGAGTTCTCTTTGCCAGAAGTAAAAACCTCCATATAGTAAAATCAAAAAAAGATTCTAAAATCATCTTGGATAGTTTCATCCACCCTGCCCTTCACCACGCAAAACCGATACATGTAGATTTTTCCAAAAATATCTTGATGATTACCGGTGTAAATGCCGGCGGAAAGACCATGCTTCTAAAGTCTATATTAAGCGCCGCTTTTATGGCAAAATATATTATTCCCATGAAGCTAAACGAACACAAGTCGCACATTGGCAGCTTTAAAAACATACTTGCCATCATTGACGACCCGCAAAACGTAAAAAACGACATCTCAACCTTTGCAGGGCGTATGCAGCAGTTTTCAAAAATTTTTGAGCACAGAGATTCGCTGGTAGGAGTCGATGAGATAGAGCTCGGAACTGACAGCGACGAGGCAGCCGCACTCTTTAAAGTTATACTTGACGAGCTGATTTTAAAAGGGCAGAAAATAGTCGTTACAACGCACCACAAACGTCTAGCCGCACTTATGGCCGACCGTGATGATGTAGAGCTTATGGCTGCGATTTATGATGAGCAAAACAGGGTTCCGACCTATGAGTTTATGCACGGAATTATCGGCAAGAGCTACGCATTTGAGACAGCCAGCAGATACGGAATCTCAAACAAAATAGTAAACGAAGCGAAAGCTCTCTACGGCGACAACAGCGAGAAGCTAAATATGCTCATAGAGAGAGGCTCGCAGTTAGAGCGTGAGTTGAAGCAGAAAAACAAAAAAGTTGATGAGAAGCTGGAAGCGCTAGAAGCCAAAGAGAGAGATTTAAAAGAGCTTAAAGAGAAAATTTTTATAGAGTTGGAAAAAGAGAAGGCTGCGTTAAAAGAGAGTTACGAGAGTGCAATAAACGAAGCAAAACAGGCTGCTCGAGCTGGAGATATGAAAGCAATCCATAGAGCTATGAACGAAGCGAACAAGAAACTGCCTGTTGAAAAAAAGGAGCAGGTAAAAGTACATGTTGATTTTAAAGTCGGCGACAGTGTGAAATACCATAGCAAAAAAGGCGTAATTGTTGCTATGAAAGAGAAAGATGAGGCTATCGTAGAAGTTGATGGAATGCGTGTTCGAGTTAAAACTTCACATCTTAAACATACCCAAATATTAGAGCACAAACCTCGCACCGATGTAAATTTGCAAGTTGAAAAAAGAGCCGGACTAAAGTGCGATTTGCATGGTATGAGGGCAGAAGAAGCAGTTGAAGTTTTAGATAAATTTATCTCAGATGCGCTCATAAACGGCTGGGACGAGGTGATTGTATATCACGGTATCGGAACGGGAAAACTCTCATATGCAGTTAAAAACTTTCTCTCTGCCCATCCAAAAGTTAAAAAATTTGAGGACGCACCCCAGCATATGGGCGGATTTGGCGCAAAACTCGTTACTCTTTAAAATCTTTATATTAAGTAAATAAAAATTTATTATTTTTTCTGTTTATTTTTCATAAGCTTTGTAGTTATATAATTTTGTATTAACAGTGCGCAGGGAGAACAATTGAGCATTCTAAAACAATTACTAAAATATTATCTCTATATGATAATCATATTTTTCATAGGCAGGCTTTCTCTGTTTATACTCTATTTTGACAACTTTAAAGATAGCGGCGTAGATTACTGGCTAACTTTTATCCACGGTCTGAGAATGGACACCATAACCGCCTCCGTATTTTTGCTTATACCTATGATGCTTCTAACGCTTAGCCCTGAAAGATTAAAACATTTTGTAAATAAATTTCTAAAATACTACTTTTTGGTAGTCTTATCAATTATTATCTATATAGAAAATGCCACTTTCCCGTTCATCGCTCAGTATGATGTGCGACCAAACTACCTTTTTGTTGAGTACCTCGTCTATCCAAAAGAAGTGTTTGCTATGATATTTGCCGACTATAAGCCCGAACTCTTCATAGCTTTTACTATGATAGGTGCTTTTATCTATCTCTATCTTAAATACTCTAAAGATAGTGTTACCGCCATATTTGACACAAGCTATAAAAAACGATTGATTCTGTTTTTACCTCTGTTTTTGCTGCTTTTTATGGGTGCCCGCTCATCATTTGGCCACAGACCCGCAAACACCTCTGATGCAATGTACACAACAAACAGAATGGTAAACGAAATAACAAAAAACTCTATATTCAGTATTGTTTACGCTGTATATATCAACAACAGACACGGAAGCGGAGAGATTCAAAAACGATACGGAAAAATGGATATCAAAGAGGCTCTATCTAGGGTTCAAAATAGACTCAATATTCAAAGCATAGATGCTGCCTCCCCATTCTCAAGGGCTGAA
>DAIDMU010000059.1 GCA_027448805.1 Sulfurimonas sp.
CAGATTAACTCTTGTATAGATTTAATTTATGTTTATCTTTGTAACATTTGCAGAGTAAACAACTCTGTCTTTGTAACCAATTGTTACACTATCCAAATTTCTTAAAGTTGGAAGATTTTCTTGAAGCAAATAATTGTTGCATTTAGTTACACCGTAAAATGCTAATCTTTTTGACATTTTTTTATTAGTGTCAACACAACTTACTCCCCTCTTTTTCAGCTCTTGCGAGAGCTCTTTTGCAACATGCAAATTATAGGAGAAGTGCTTTTTAGGCTCTTTTATTACTTGATATAAATATTTATTAAACAAAACTGCAGAACTGTTTATCAGCAACAGTGCCAATGAAACCATAAATGCCAATTTATAATTTTTCCTAAATATATTTAAGCGAACCCTGTATGAGTGCTCAAATGTTTGGGCAATAAGAGGAAGCGCCAAAATCAGATATGGCGCGAAATACTCTATGCCTATTCGCTGCCTAAACGACAACAAAAGTGAAAAAATGAGCGCTGTCGTTGATATAAACCATAATATATCTATATCTCTGGTCAAAAATCTTCTGTAAAGAACATAAAAAAGGTAGATAAAAATAATTGGGGTAAAGATTGCCGCATACAATCCTAAAGAGTTTAAAAAATAACCTTTTGGAGAGCCGTGCATATCAACGCCGTAGATAGAGAGCGAAGCCAGCACAAGCGCTATGTTAAATAGCAAAAAGTTTCTATTTTTTTTGTATATGGAAAATAGTGCCAGAGCCGCAAACAGATAAACAAAATTGCCGTCAATCAACATGTAGAAAAAGAGCAGCGGATAGATAAACAATACAGGATAATTTTCATATATATAGACAAACAGCAGCAATCCAAAAAGAATTAAGCCTGCACTGTTAACTATAATTGCCGAGCTCATAACTCCCGGCAGAAGGACAAAAATAAGGAGCAGCCAAATTCTGTTTCTCTCTACATGTAAATATTTTGAGGAAATTTTATAAAGCAGAATCGCACTTGATATATGAAGGAGTATCATAGGAAATCGCAAAGCGAAATCATTTTGGCCAAATATAAAAATCGAAGATTTTATCAAACGCTGCAGAAATGAGAAATCAGTGCTTAAAAGCAGTGCCTCATTGTAGGAGATTGACAACTCGTCAATCTGAAATATAAGCATCAGCGCATCTAATCCCAAAATTAAGAATAAGATGAACCCTCTGTTCATATTTTTAAAAAGTTTCCGATTATTTCATGTCCATACTGGCTCATAATTGATTCAGGATGAAACTGCACACCGTAAATCTCTTTTCCCTTGATCTTAAGCGCCATAATCTCATCATCGTCTGTGCTGTACGCAGTCGGTTCTATAGCATCGGGAAGAGAATTTTTTTCCACTATCAAAGAGTGATATCTGGTTGCAATAAACTCTTTTGGGATGTCTTTAAATATCTCACACTCTTTTGCGCGTCTCATAGTAGATGTTTTACCATGCATCATATTTTTAGCCCGCACAACCTTTGCTCCAAAAGCCTGCGCAATGCTTTGATGACCGAGACATATCCCTAAAATAGGCACTTTGTCCTTAAAGTGCTCAATCACTTTTAACGTAACACCCGCATCATCAGGGGTTGCAGGACCGGGAGAAATTATGATTTTTTCAGGGCTAAGAGCCTCTATCTCTTCAACGCTCATTTCGTCATTTCTAATTATCTTAAGGTCTGCCCCGAGCTCTCTGCAATATTGAACAATGTTATAGGTAAAGCTGTCATAATTATCAATCATTAAAATCATAATTTATCCTAAATTTGTATTGGGAAGTATATCTATATTGCTCTTTTGTTTCACTTATTTAAATTCTGCATATAAATTTATTGAATCTCTTTTTTATTGGTTAACTGCTGAAGATAATTTGAGATATTTATAAGTGATAACGTGACCAAGAATATCATAAGACCCGGAAAGAAACTAACCCACCAAGCAATCTCAACAACATCTTTTCCGCTGCTAAGAATTGTTCCCCAGCTCATCTGCGGTGCGACTATTCCGAGTCCCAAAAAGCTAAGTCCTGATTCTGCAAGTATAGCTCCGCCCACTCCAAAAGTAAAGCTGACAAAGTAAATTGGAGCCAGAAGCGGTGCGTAGTATTTGAAAAGTATCTTTAATTTACTGATTTTTGCGATGTTTAGTATCTTTATATATGGTTGAGAGGTTATTTTAAAGCTCTCTGAGCGAATAAGCCTCGCCGTTGTCATCCATCCGGTTATAGATATGATAACAATTAAAACCCATGCAGAGGCGTTTACGTAACTTACAAGTGCCAGAAGAAGAAAAAATGTTGGAAATGTTAAAAATAGATCAACCAAAATAACAAAGCCTTTATCTACGCCGCCTCTAAAATATCCAGCCATTGAGCCTAATATTAAACCTATTACAGAGGCTATAAAGGCACTTCCTACTCCTATAACAAGCGATACTTTCCCGCCCTCAATAAGGCGTGCAAGAATATCTCTGCCAAGTCTGTCTGTACCTAAAAAATGCTCCGCTGATGGTGGAATTAAAATAGCACCGCCATCAAGTGCATATGCATCAACAGGGTAAAAATATACGCCGAGAAAAGAGAAAAAGATGACAAATATAAGTATGAAAATACTAACTTTTGGCATCTAATAATTACTGCTTAATTCCAAGTAGAGTCTGCATCATCTGGTCAATTGTAGTTATTATTTTTGAAGCGGCACCATATGATGTTTGATATTTTATAAGATTTGTCAACTCCTCATCTATACTGACTTTCGAGATAGAAGAGTACTCTAATTCTGTTGCATTAAATTGAGCCGTTATTGCTTGATTGTTTATAACTGCCTCATTTGTTCTAACACCGACTTCTGTCGCCACAACATCAAACATCCCATACATAGTAGATTCATAAGCTATGTTTCCAACATTAAAATTATAGACTTCAAATTGCTGTTGAATCATATTTAATGACAAAGAGCTGTCTCCGGTAATGGGAGATTTTCCCGCTGCTATTTTTGTAGGATTTTCTTTTAGTTCATAATTTAGCTGCATGTTTTTAGCACTATTTCCGTCAAAAAATCTGCTTAGACCGAGTGCTCCTGCAAAATTTGAACCTGAATCGTACCTGTCATTTTGAAGTTTGTCTTCAATAGCAAATTTATACCCTTTTGCAGCAAAAGCTGAATCCATAATAAACTCTACTGCATTCTCGCCGCTTGCATACGTTGCCCAATTAAACTGTATAAAATCGTCTATATCGTTATTGGCATTCCCGTCAGCGTTATCATCGCCCTGAGCAATAATTTGTCCTTCAATTGAGTTAGAGCCTGCAACACCTGTCATTGATGTAATCTGATTAATATTCACAGCTCTTCTTGCTGTCTCTTTTCCGTCTATATCATAAATGACAATGTCAAAAGAACCCTCTTTTATATTTAATTGCGAGTCTACGACTGATTGTATTCCGCTTATATTAATGGTATTTGACTCCATCCTTGTCGTGGCGCTGGAAGCATAGAGATTATTTGTTGATTCTATCAGCGTAGTTGCAAAAGCATCCATCTGATCCATCACCCTTTGCAGAGCTCCGTTTGTAGGAACACCTGACGAGTCGGTACTCATTTTATCGCCTCTTAAGTCTAAGATTGCTCCTATTTTTCCACCCGATATCGTCTCATCCATAGATATTAATACACCATCTTGTCTCTCGTATGAAAGCTCATAATATCCGTTCGTGTTATTTGCACTTGATATATGAATTGGGTGATATGAACCTCCATCAACTATATTAAAGCCGTTAATACTAAGCGTATAACTCCCATAGCCCTCGTTTGATGAGCTGTTTATCCTACTGTTTGACTCAATAATATCTATATTAGATTCAGCTCCAATAAGTTTTGATAAGCTTAACTCTATATAGTTTCTTTTATCTCTCAAATCGTTTGCTGTATAAGCATCACCCGCCTCAGCAATATCTATTGTTTTATTTATACTTGCCAACTCTTGAGCTAAAGAGTTAACCTCTGCAATGTTGACTTTAATCTGCTCATTTAGGTTCGACTGAAGGGTTGTTATCTTGTCCTGCAGAGATATCACGCTGTTTGCAAGAGTTTCTGCCTGTTTTGCAAGTGCCAACTTTATCGCGTCGTTGTCCGGATTGTCGGCAAATGCTTGCCACATGCTGTAGTACTCTTTTAAATCAAACTTAATACCTACATCGTCAATCTCAGGAAAATAGGTAGAGAGTGTCTCGAGTGTTGCCTTTGTAAAATCCGAGTACTCTTTGTCAGATGAAATTCCGGTATATCTATCATAAACAAAGTTGTCAAATATTCTTGAAATATCAGTGATTTGAGTACCATTACCTATGTTTCCAGGAGCAGCAAATATAGGAGTGGCAGCAGCAGTTACGACTCTTTGTCTGGTATAACCATCACTCTCCGCATTAGAGATATTATGGCTGGTCGTGCTTACGGCAGTTTGTGCGGCGCTAAGCCCACTATAGCCGATACCCAATGTGTTAAAAATAGATCCCATTTTACACTCTCACTTTGAGGATATTTGAGTCCTTAGAAGCAACTTTGGTATAACCGTGCATCTCAGTCGGAACCAATCTCTCTAAAAAGGTATTGTACAGATTGCTTACAGCCAACACCAACTTCGCATAACGTTTGTTTACATCACGAAGATTTGATAATTCAACCTTAAGTTCCGCCAAATAGCCGTGTTGCTCTTCATTTAAAAGCTCAGGTAAATCTTTATCAGGACTTGCGCTCATCAGGGCTGATATTTCATGGTCTATCATGGCTTTTTTAGACTCAAAGCTTTTTAGCTTCTCCTCTTTGAGTTTTAGTCTATCAAATTGAGGATTATGATTTGCTACTTTTATATCTTCTACGTCAGACTCTGTTATTTTAATTAAATCTCTCAGGTCGCAGAGCGCACTTTGTAAATGATAAGACAGCATAATAAAATCCTTATATTTGTTTAAAAAACTACATCAACTCTTGGGCTATCTTTTCTGAAAGAGCTTGTAGATTTATTTTATATTCGCCAGATACAAGAGCTTCTTTTATCTGTTCAACTCTGCTTGTGTCGCCCTGTTTTGAAACAGCAGCCCCGTTCTTTTGTGAAACTTCCTTGCTTTCGCCAATATTGCCGGCATAAGCACTACGGACATTTGCACTATTTATTTGTGAAATCATAACCTATCCTTTTTTTCTTATATTTATCATATAATTCGATTCAACTATATCGGCATAATAAAGAAAAATATTAATGCTTCTGACTCAAAAAATCATAAAGCATCTGAGAAAATCCAAACCCTCCTGCACTGGCTTTTGCAAGTTCTTCTCTGTACATAGATTTGTATATCTTATCTCCAGGGTCATTCGCCTGTGAGAAAAGATTTTTTTCATCTTGCATTGCATTGTCCATCAGCATTTTAAGGATAACCGACTCAAAAGCATCAGTCTGCTCTCTTAGCTCCGCATTTTCCGCTTTAGCATCTATTTTAGGAATTTGGTGTTGCTGTGATATAAACGCAGCTTGTAAATTAATAGTATTTGCGCTCTGCATTAGATCAACTTCAATTCAGCAGAGATACTGCCGGCACTCTTCATTGCTTCTAAAATTGAGATTATATCTTTTGGAGTAGCCCCAAGCTTCTGCAATGAGCGAACCAAGTTGGCCACAGTAGTCGTTCCGGATTTTGTATAGAGCTCATTTTCATTGACCCCGATTATCATATTTTCATCTACAACCATAGAGCCTGCCGGTTTGCTTAGATCTTCTTGTTCTGTTATTTTTATTGTGATTCCGCCGTGAGTCATAATAATCGGTTTTATAACTATCCCGACACCGGAGATTATAGTTCCCGTTCTCTCATTGATCACTATTTTGTCTTTTACGTTATAGTCCATCTCAATCTCTTGAATTTCTGCTAAAAACTCTATCATTGTTTTATTTTGCGGCTTTTTCAGCTTAACGGTTCTAGAGTCCATTGCCACAGCAACCTCAGTGCTGTAAAAATCATTAACGGTTTTTTGGATTGATACGCTATTTTTAAAATTTGCATCTCTTAGGGAGAGTGTTACAAACTCTTGGTTGTATAGATCAATGCTTATTTCTCTCTCAACCAATCCGCCGTCGTAGATAAGACCGGCTGTCGGATGCGACTCTACTCCGCCTTGTCCGTTTCTGCCGCCGATACTGATAGCACCCTGAGCAAGGGCATATATCTTGCCGTCGACTCCTTTTAACGGAGTCATAAGAAGCGTTCCGCCCTCAAGCGACTTTGCATCACCTATTGACGAAACGGTTATGTTTATCTTATCGCCCTGTCTTGCAAATGGAGCAAGTTCAGCAGTTACAACAACTGCCGCGACGTTTTTTGATTTTATATCAATAGGCTTCATATCAATATTCATAGCTTTTAACATGTTTGCGATTGATTGGAGTGTGAATTTTGAAGTTGTTCCGTCACCTGTTTTTTCAAGACCGACAACCAAAGAGTAACCGATAAGATGATTGTCTCTGACTCCGACAATATTTGCAACATCGCTTATCTTAGCGGCATACATAGTTGTGATAGTAAATAAAAATAGAATAAATGTTCTCATCGCTAATCCTTGAATATAGCCATGTGTAGCAAACTTTATTCCACTTTACTCACTCTCAAGGTATGTCAAGGACGTATTTCCGAATTTTTTAGATTTTTTTATAGTGTATGGACCAATAATTTTTGGTATATCCAAGCCGCTCATATGCTCTACTATTATCATTTTTACACACTCTTTTGGAAGAGAAGCTATCAGGGAGATTGTTCTCTCATATATATCTTCCATCCCCTCTCTTACGTTAAAAGGAGGATCGATGTAAAAATAGGCATCTTCGCCTCTTTTTTGGAGACTTTTTACAACGGACGTAATATTTGCAAAGGTATCGCCGCTGTAAACCTCACACAAAGCGGGGTCGGTTTGGACAATATTTTCCTTTAAAATCTTTATCGCTTCATGATCTTTTTCCATAAAGATAACTTTTTTTGCGCCTCTACTTAATGCTTCAAGTCCTATGGAGCCGCTTCCTGAGAAGAGCTCTACAAAGTTAGCGTCTATTATTTCAAACTGGAGTGTGTTAAAAAAAGATTCTAAAACTATTGCTTTTGAGGTTCTTGTGGTAGTTTTTGAGGGAAGTTTTAAAGTTTTATTTTTGAATTTTCCAGATATTATTTTTTTTGTTATAGCCTTATTTTTCATAAAATGCCCGTACTGCCCTTAAAATATTTTCCTGATACTCTTTTGTTAGCAACTCTATGCGTTTTTGTAAAATGTCAAAATCAGGCTCTTCGTCATCCATGAACTCATCTTCTACATGTTGCTTAATCGTAGAGTATAGATTTCCTTTATTCATGTTTTTGTATCTTTTTTCAAGCGCTAAAATAAGCTGTGATTTTGAAAATGGTTTAACCAAATCTGAATCTTTATTGCCTGAGATATAAAAACATCTATCATCGTCAAGACATTTAACATCTCTTAAAACAATATCACAATTTTTTATGGAGCTAAGATGCTTGCCCAAGAAGAGCTCTAGTGATTTTTGCAAAAGCGGTGATTTACACTCAACGGCTACTCTCAAAAACAGTCCTTAATAAATTTTATTACACGCTAGCCCTCAACCAAAGAGGATAAACCGCTATGGCACTAAAGCTTGCCTCTTACGAGGCAGATGACTTCTTTTTGTTTTGCAAGAAGTTTGTTGCGGAAGTATATCATATCAAGCGGACAAATATCTATTTACACTATATTTCAAATCTTCATCCAAATCACTAATATTTGTCAGCATCCACTCCAAATATCCTCTGTCACACATACTTATCTCCTCTATATAGCGGCCGCTGTATTTACCAAAATCAAACTTCTCAATAAGTACATGCCTAGAACTTAGTTCAACCAACTCTTCGTGTTTTTTCATCTCCATTAAATATTCATACAGAAGTTTTACATGCAGAGCATCACTAAGTGCATTATGAGCTATAAACTCGCTCTCAGCCTCAAGAAGAGAGTGTTTCAAAGCCTCTTTTTTCTCATCTTTATACAGCTTCAACTCGTATCTTAAAAATTGCAGGGAGAACTGTTCGCACTCTGGAATCAGATGTTTTGTAACTCTGAGTGTATCTATAACTCTGCCATGCCAAACAAATCCGCTGGCAAGAAGCATTTTAAGGTCAAAATTTACGTTATGGGCAATTATGGTTGAGTCTTCGTTGTTATGCTCTTGCAAAAATTTCCATGCCCCGCTCTCTTTAAGCGCAGGCTTATCTTTTATCATCTCGTTTGTTATGTGATTTATACTTGAAGCTTTTGAAGGAATTTTTTTGCCTTCATTAAGAAGTTCGTATTTTGAGATAAGCTTATTTTCGCCTGAGGCTATTATGCCGATAGAGCAGATTTTATCGCTTTTTTCTAAGCCTGTTGTCTCTATATCCAAAAATATTAACATTTATTCATTGACTTTAAAAGGCTCTAGCATTCCATAGTAGTGTTCAAGCGTCATAAAACTTTTCTCGAACCTGAAGCGGATTATAAACTCTACAATTTTGTTTTTTAACTCTTCATCCACATTTTCGGCTTTTCCAAAATAACCCAGAGAGATATTTTTACTCTTCACGACTGCATCTTTATCATATCCGATTGCCAATATTTGTAAATATTTTCCCTTTTTTATCTCTCCCACGCTCTGGCTAAGCAGTGATGCTCCTGATAAATTTATAGCCTTAAAATTAAAAAGTTCACTAAACTCTTCAACCTTTTGATTTATATTTAATTCATTATATAAATTTTGCAACAACACCAAATTCTCTTTTCTGGCACGCTCGTAACTAGAGATTTTATTTGTTAAATTTTTTAATCTATCTAAGGCTGAACTCATTACTTTTCCTAATATTTACTTGACAAATTATATCTAAAAGCATCATTTTATACAATCACATGTATAATGCACACCTTAAGCATATTAAAATATTTACAGAAAGATTGCATGAAGCTAGATACACACTCCATAACTGCAAAAGCAGCGTTAGCAGTTTTGATTTCTATGTTAATCCTAATAGTTTTTATCCTATATGGCAACAGCCATGAAAATCTGCTTATATTATTAATGCTATTGGGCGTGCTGGTCTCTTTCTTTTTATACAGATCATTAATACCTCTAAATCAAATAGCCAACAATCTAGAACACCTAAATGAAGAGGTCTCTAAAAAAGCGGCTCACCTCAAAGATGCACAAAGAATTGCCAAAGTCGGAAGCTGGGAATACAATATTGTTACAAAAACTTTTACAATAAGTGACGAGATTTACCGTATGCTAGGTCTAAAACACAGCACAAAAGTTGAATGGGAAGATTTTTTAAATTTTACGGAAGATAGTGACTATCCCAAAGTTATTGCTATCTTGGAGACTGCAATTAAAAACGGCTCCAAATTCGATATGAAATATGCATTAAAACTGGCAAATAATAAAAAAATCTACATACAAACAAGCGGAAAAGTGCGTAAAAAGCAGGATGGTTCTGCAAAAATAACGGCTGTTAGTATGGATATATCCAATGAAATACAAAATAAACAAAAAATAGAACAGCTTGCGTACTATGACTCTCTCACAAATCTTGCAAATAGGCTACTGTTACAGGACAGGGTATCAAAAGCAATTCAGCTTGGAAAAAGAAATAACACCAAATTGGCTGTTATGTTTTTAGATTTAGACCATTTTAAACTAATCAATGACACGCTGGGTCACGGTGTCGGAGACAACCTTTTAATATACATCTCACAGCTGCTCAAAAAACAGGTTCGCGAAGCTGACACAGTCTCTCGTTTTGGCGGAGATGAGTTCGTTATTTTACTATCAACTCTGCATGATGCAGATGATGCAAAACATATTGCAGAAAAAATCCAAACTGCTCTTGGGCAAAAGCATACAATAGGGTCACATCAGCTCTATATAACGACCAGTATAGGTGTTTCAATGTATCCAGAACATGCAGATAACGCAAATGATCTTATAACAAATGCAGACATTGCAATGTATGAGGCTAAAAATAGCGGTAGAAACTGCCATAAGCTTTATGAACAAAGCATGGGCAGGAGCATAAACAAACGGTTACATCTAGAACAAGATTTGGTTGAAGCTATAAAAAGCAAAAATGGCATAGAAGTTTATTACCAAGCCAAAATAGACGCCTCTACAAATGAAATTGCAGGAGCGGAAGCACTTGTAAGATGGCTGCATCCAAAAGATGGGCTTATATATCCTGATGAATTTATATATATAGCAGAGAGCACAGGCTTAATGATAGAGTTGGGATATGTAATAATTGAAAATACGGTTTTACAAATAAAAAAGCTAAAAGAGTTGGGTTTTTCAAACTTAGTAATAGCAATAAATCTATCTTCTAGACAATTTCAGGATGCAAATCTTGTCTCCTATATATCATCTATAATTAAAAAATACAACATACCTCCATCCCAATTAGAGTTTGAGATAACCGAGTCAATATCAATGTACAATCTAAGTGAAACACTCAGAATTCTTACCGAATTGAATTTAATAGGTGTTTCGATTGCTATTGATGATTTTGGCACAGGGCACTCATCTCTCTTATATTTGAAAAAATTTCCTATAAAAACTTTAAAGATTGATAAATCGTTTATTATGGATATGGTTACGGATAATAACGACAGAGTTATTGCCCAAACAATTATACTTATGGCAAACTCACTAAATTTATTGACAGTTGCCGAAGGTGTTGAGACGCCTGAGCAGGCAAATTTACTTAAAGAAATGGGCTGTAATCAACTTCAGGGATACCTCTTTTCAAAGCCTATATCAAAAGAAGAATTTACAGAATTTTTACAAAATTATATTCCAAATAGCTGATTTATGAGATATAATTTCATCCTTAAATAACTAGAATAAAAGAGAGAAATGGACTACTTACAGATTAAAAGAGTTAATTCTCTGCATGGAAACATAAAAATTTCTGGCGCTAAAAATGCCTCCCTTCCGCTGATTGCTATGACAATACTTGCCAATAACAGTGTCAGTATCAAAAACCTGCCTCATGTTGCGGACATAAACACACTTTTAAAACTGCTATCAAACTTAGGTGCAAAGTGCAACAGAGGCGAAGATATAACAACTATTGACACATCTTCTTTGAGTGAAACAAAAGCGACTTACGACATTGTGAGAACCATGCGCGCCTCAATCCTTGTTTTAGGCCCTATTTTGGCAAGATTCGGACATTGTGAAGTATCGCTTCCAGGCGGATGCGCAATTGGTCAAAGACCCGTTGATTTGCACCTAAAAGCGCTTGAGCAGATGGGAGCCATTATAAATATAGAGGCCGGTTATATCCATGCTATCGCTCCAAATGGCCTAAAAGGGTGCAATATTATCTTTGATAAAATAACAGTTACCGGCACCGCAAACATTGTTATGGCAGCGGCACTGGCAGAGGGTGTGACAACCATAACAAATGCGGCGAGAGAGCCTGAGGTTGTTCAACTTTGCGAAATTTTAAATGCAAACGGCGTTAAGATAGATGGCATCGGAACGGCTATATTGACTATTCACGGAACAGACAAAAAACTTATACACATTGATGAATTTAGCGTTATTCCAGACCGTATTGAAGCTGGAACATATCTATGCGCAGCCGCTATAACAAGGTCAGAGCTTACATTAACCGATGTAAATCCAGGGCATCTCGGGGCAGTTTTGTCAAAGCTTCAAGAGATGGGAAGCAAATTTACAATAACAGAGAACACAATCACGATTCATCCATCGGACGTCATAAAGCATGTTAAAATCGTTACGCAGGAGTACCCTGCATTTCCTACCGACATGCAAGCCCAGTTTCTGGCACTTGCAACTCAGGCAGACGGTACTTCAATAATAGAAGAGAGACTTTTTGAAAACAGATTTATGCATGTAAGCGAGCTTCAAAGAATGGGTGCAGACATATCTTTAAACGGAAATGTAGCAACTGTAAACGGAAAGTCTAAATTAAGCGGAACTGATGTTATGGCAACAGATTTGCGTGCTTCAAGCGCATTAGTGATTGCTGCTCTTGTAGCAGATGGCATAACAAATGTTCACCGCATATACCATCTTGACAGAGGTTATGACTCTTTGGAGAAAAAACTGCAAAATGTAGGCGCAGATATTAAAAGATTAAAAGAGTAGTTACTTGCTGATGTTACGCACTAAAACGAACGCGTCCGTTTTAGTGGCAGGGACATCTGTCCCTACAACCCCCTAAAGCTACAAAACGAAGTTTCTTTAGAAAAAACTTTGTTTTTCGAGAATTACGAGGTATTTTACGTATTTTTATGAAAAGTGCATAAGGTCAGTTATTTCTTAAAAATTATCATCTCGTAAATGCTTTTTTTAGTAACAAGCGCCTTGTCATGAGACACTGTCTGAGAATTTTTTGCCCTTAAGACTTCTTGTCTTAACTCCAAAATATCTTGCTCCATGCTGTCAACATTCTCTTTTAATCTCAAAATAATATCCACTCCCGCTAAGTTTACACCAAGTTCGCGCGTCAGCCTTAGTATCAGCTTGATTCTATCTATATCTTTTTGAGAGTAAAGTCTAATCTTGCCATTTGATCTTGAGGGAGTAACAAGGTTTTCTCTCTCATACTGTCTGAGCGTTTGTGGATGAATCTCCAGCACTTTAGCAACAATACTAATCAAATAAACCGGCTCATCATATTGGTGTATCATATTGTCACTCCTTTGGTAGTTTTTCTTTCATTATTTCTACTAGCTTTTCGTCTAGCTCTTCAACCTTAGGCAAAACTATATTTGCCTCTAAATATAAGTTACCGCGCTCTTTTGTCTTGCGGTTCATGACCCCCATCTCTTTTACGCGAAACCTCTGCCCGTTTTTAGTATTTTGCGGGATTTTTAATTTAATCTCTTTTTCTAAGGTCTGTACAGATATTTTTTCACCAAAAAGTGCCGCATAAAGCGGAACATCAAATGTTTTAACTAAATCATCCTCTTCTCTTATGTATTCAGGATTGGAAGCTACATTAATCTTTAAAAAAAGATCGCCCGCTCTTCCGCCCTGCGCATGTCCCTTGCCCTTAACACGCATCTTCTCGCCGCTTTTTACGCCGGCTGGGATTTTAATGTCAAATCTCTCTCCATTAACTGCAACAGAGTGGGAACCGCCCAAAATAGAGACGCTAAATGGAATTGTGACGCTTGTCTCGATATCAAGATTTGGCTGCTGTTGTTGTCCGCCAAAACCTCCGCTACCAAAGCCGCCGCCAAAACCACCAAATCCTCCGCCTGAGAACATACTTCTAAGTATCTCGTCCAAGTCGGCTCCGCCTCCAGAATGTGAACGAGAGAAGTCATGGAAATTTTGTCCGCCGAACATGTTGTCACCGTGTGCATCATACTGCGCTTTTTTCTTCTTATCGCTGAGTATCTCATATGCGGAATTTATCTCTTTAAATTTATCTTCTGCGCCTTTGTCCTTGTTAACATCCGGATGGTACTGTCTTGCCAATTTTCTATATGCTTTTTTAATCTCCGCTTCGCTTGCATTTTCCGATATCTCAAGTGTTTCGTATAAAGATTTGCCCATTATTATTTTTTCCTAAAACTTATATTATTTTTTTATTAAGCGGGATTATATCACAAGAGTTGAGTGGATGTCAATCAACCTTATGACAGTTTTTTTAGCCTTTTGATTCTCTCTTCAAGTGAAGGATGAGTGCTAAATAGTGCCATTAACCCCTTGCCGTTCACACCAAAAGCTTTTATCTGCTCTGGGAGATGAGGCTCATCTTTTGACCTTCCAAGCGCCTGCAAAGCGGCTATCATATTCTCTCTGCCGGATAGGTATGCGCCTGCCTCATCGGCTCTGTACTCTCTGTATCTTGAAAACGCCATAACAATCATCATTGCCAAAACACCCAAAACTATTTCGGCTAAAATGCTTGCTATCATATAGCCCGCACCAACGCCCTCGCTTCTGTTTTTAAGAATCACCCTGTCAACCACATAGCCTATAATACGGGCAAAAAAGACCACAAAAGTATTTACAACGCCTTGCAAAAGTGTAAGAGTCACCATATCTCCGTTTGCAACATGCCCTATCTCATGCCCCAAAACCGCCTCTACTTCTCTTTGGTTCATACTTCTTAAAAGTCCGCGGCTAACCGCAACCAAAGCATCATTTTTAAAAGCTCCAGTTGCAAAAGCATTTGGGCTCATATCTTCAAATATTGCAACTTCCGGCATTTTTATTCCAGCTTTTTGTGAGAGTCTTGCTACTGTATCTACTAACCAAAACTCCTCTTGGTTTGCAGGATTTATTATAACTCTAGCCCCAACCGCCATCTTTGCCATCTGCTTTGACATTAAAAGAGAGATGATAGAGCCTGTAAAACCGATAACCAGAGAGAAAACAAAAAGCGAAGCTAAATCAAGTCCGTTTTCGTTTAAAAATCTGTTTAATCCAAAAACATTGACAACAAGACCGATTACAATCATTATCCCTAGGTTTGTTAGAAGGAAAAGACCGACTCTTTTAAACATTTTTGCTCCTGTTTTATTTTTTGAAAATTATAGTTGAGATGTGTTAATGAAAAGGTAAATAGGTTTGAGGCTGTGTCAAGCAAGAAGCTTGACATGTAGAAAAATTTTAATGTAAAAAGTGACGAACTTCCGAGAAGTAAAGGCTCATGCCAAACTCGTTTGCAGCCTCTAT
>DAIDMU010000060.1 GCA_027448805.1 Sulfurimonas sp.
CTTTTACCTGCTCAATACAATTTAAATGTAATTTAGTAAGCTCCGCTTTTAATTTTGCAATCTCGTCTATTGTCGAATAGAGCTCTTTAGCTTTAACACCATCATGTTTAAAAGATATTTTTTCAACAACTTCAAGCTCTAGTTTTTTAACAACTAAAGCCTGCTCAACAGCTTTTGCCATTAACTCTTTTTTTATTTTCAGTATCGCTTCAATTTGCTCTTTGGATAAATTTAAATTTGAGCTGGACGGGTCGTAGAGCGACAATCCAACCAGATACGGGAGATTTTTCGGTATCAAGAAATAGTCTTTTGGAAAAACCTCTTTAGTAGTAAATGCTCCGGCTGGACCGGCCATTTTCTCAACTTTTGCAAACTCTTCGGCCGGCGGAGGAAGATTTGGTTTTGCTATCGCAGTAGCAGCCAGTATGACAGTACAAGATGCAATTGCAGCCATGGTTTTGATTGATTTCATTTTGATTCCTTTTATGTGTATTGCAGGTATTGTACACCCGTATATCAAATGAAATCTTAACAAAAATAATTTGTATCAAAACTATTCTGCTGGAAATAAATTTAAAAAAATCTTAAAATAAAACAGTAGCAAATAAACAATAAAAAGGTTAAAAGTTAAATCGGATAAAATTTCTCCGATTTAAAATATTAGAGTGTAATGCACTCTTACCAAAGGACAAAAGATGAAAAACATCATTTTATTAATCGCGTTAACATTAGGTGCTCTACAAGCTGACAATATCGTTCATTACGATAAAAAAAACGGTAGCAATGCTCCAATAAGCAAGCCTAACCATCCAAGCCAAGATATATACTGATTCTTGACTTTACGCCTCATCCAATCTCCGGATGGGGTTTTAAAACCTCACATTAAAAATTAAATCTTTAACAAATCAAAACTTACTTTAGCAACTCGATAGCTTTTTTTACGCATGAATCCAACGAAGTTGTTTCAGATACCGCCGGTGTTATATATGATGGGAAATATTTCTGTGTCGTATGCCCGATGGAAATAGCTCTGTAGCTCTCGTCCCAATCTGCATTTTTTAAAAAACACTCTATCGTAGATGGAGAAGAGAATATAATTATAGATTTTTTTGGAAGCGTAATCTTTTTTTTGAAATTTACACAGACCGTCTGATAAACTATTGCCTCATCGCAAACAACTCCGTTAGAGTTTAGCGTATCCACCAAGTCAGTAACTACTTTTGAGCCTCTTATGTAGAGAACCTTTTTATTTTTCAACAGAGGAATCAACTCTCTTGCAAATTCATCTCCGTGCTTCTCTTTGCTTACAAACTTTATCTTTGCGCCAAAATTACTGGCTACTTTTGCAGTTTGCGGAGCTATTGCGTATATAGGTTTTGTTCTCCACTCTTTATTGTAAGAGTTTAGTGAGTGGACTGCACTTTTGGATGTAAAGATAAGAGCATCATATTGTGAGAAATCAATGTTGACTTTTATAGTCTCTATTTTTATAACAGGCAGATTTTTTGCCCATTTTACTTTTTTATCGTTAAGCACATAGATATTTAAAGAGCTGTTCTTGATATTTTCAACAATGGAGTTAAAGTATCTTTTTAATCTTGAGAGAAGCGTGTTTTGGCTGTTTAAAACTATGGATTTATTCTCATCTACGAAAAAAATCATATTCTGTTTGCTCAGAAGATATGTAATCTTGATAAGCTCTTCAAATATATGCTCATTTGAGTAGTTTCTATCGAGTATAAATGAGTTGCTGCTCTTCTCATACTCATAGTAGATAAGGTTCAGGGGTTCTATTAGTTTTTCTATATTTTTCATAGAGCAGATAGTAGCATTATCTTAGTAAATATTTTTCAAAAAAAATTTGAAAAATATTTCAGATAAGATTATTGAAATGTTGTTCCGCCGTCAACTACGATAGTCTGACCGGTAAGCCAAGAGGACTCATTTCCGCAAAGAAAAAGACAAGCACCTGTTAAATCCTCAGCTTCTCCCATGCGAGAGAGCGGAGAGCGTTTTACAACTTCGCTTTTTACCTCTTCATAGTTTGGAAATGCTTTTAGTGCGTCAGTGTCGATTGGACCGCCGCTTACCGCATTTACTCTAATCCCTTTTTCGCCAAGTTCAGCCGCAGCATATCTTACCATTGCTTCAACGGCAGCTTTGTTTGTGCCGTGACCCGCATAGTTAGGAGTGTAAACGAGGTTGCCGGTTGAGCTCATGCTTATAATGCTTCCTCCGCCGATTTTTTCCATTCTCTTGGCAGACTCTTGCGCGCCAACGACAAAAGCATCAACCGTTGCAGTATAGATGTTGTTAAGTCCCTTCGGTTTAAGTCTCATAAATGGACCAAATCCCCCGACAACGGCACGGCCTGAGATAATTGCATTTGATATAAAAAAGTCAAGTCTATCAAAATCTTTGTCAAACTCCAAAAATACGTCTTTGTAAGTCTCAGGCTCCAAAATATTTAAGAGATATGCACGGGCTTTTACGCCGTATTTTGACTCTACATCTGCAATTATTTCATTTGCAGTATCCGCATTTGTTGCATAACTAAATGCTACATTGCACCCCTTTTGTGCAAATGCATAAACGATTGCTTTGCCGATTCCACGAGTTCCCCCGCTCACAAATAAGGTCTTTCCCTGCATACTTTTTTCAGCCATTTTATAATCCTTTGATTTCGTAATTTTTCATAATTGCTTCAAGCTTTTTCATATTTTCGCTGCTTGGAGGAACAAGAGGAAGTCTGTACTCTAAAGTATCTATAAGCCCTGCAATATACATAGCAGCTTTTATCATAATAGGATTTGATTCCAAAAATAGAGCTTTATTTATAGGGAAAAGCATATCATTTATAGCTTTAGAACCGGCGAAGTCGCCACTTTGTGCTTTTCGTACCAGCTCGCTTTTTAAATCAGGCAAAAGGTTTGATGTTACGGATGTTATGCCGGCTCCGCCATTTGCAAGAATAGGGTAGTCGATTGCGTCATCGCCGCTGAATACTTTAAGCTCCGGTCTGCGTGATAGCAGCTCAACGGTACGCTCTAAACTCCCTGTTGCCTCTTTTATGCCATAGATATTTTTTACATCATCAAAGAGTCTTATAACAGTGTCTGCACTTATGTCAACAACTGTCCGTCCTGGAACATTGTAGAGTAAAAACGGCAGCTCATGAACCGCCTGCGCAATTGCTTTGTAATGCTGGTAAAGCCCCTCTTGTGAAGGTTTGACATAGTATGGAGCAACAGAAAATATAGCATCGACGCCGCACTTTTGCGCAGTTTTTGCAGCTTCGATCGCTTCTGCCGTTGAGTTGCTTCCGGCACCTGCTAAAACTTTGGTATTTGTGCCACGGCAAACTTCAACTGCTATCTCTATGCATCTTCTGTCTTCATCATAAGTAAGCATAGCGCTCTCGCCGGTTGTACCCACCGGACATACCGCGTCAATACCGTTTTTAATTTGTCTTTTAATTAGGTTCGCATAGGTCTGCTCATCTAATTTTCCATTTTTAAATGGAGTAATCAGTGCGGTAGTTGAACCGGTCACGATATTCATCTATTTACCTTTTTTTAAAATAAGTGTTGTTGATTTGTCAAAGTTGAAGTATTTTTTTGCGACTTCTTGAACTCTCTCTTGAGTTATCTTTTCTATATTTTCTTCGTGTGTTAAAAGAGGCGTTAAATCTCCCCTTACAAGATAGCTTCCAAAAAGATCAGCAACAGATGTTGAACTCTCTAACGAGTAGATAAAATCTGCTTTAGAGTTGATTTTTACCTTCTCTATCTCTTTCTCAGCTACTTTTTTACTTTTTATAAGTTCAATCTGTTCAACAAGCTCTTTTTCAACATCTTCTGCTTTTACGCCAGGATTACATGTTGCCAAAAATATAAAAAGACCCGGGTCGATATTTTCCATATTGTAGGCATAGATGCTGTTTACAAGGCGTTTTTTCTCAATAAGCTCTTTGTAGAGTCTTGAGCTTTTTCCCGAGAAAAGAATCTCTGAAATCATACTAAGAACAATCTGGTCTTCGTGCTTAAAGTCTGGAATATGAAAAGTAATAGAGAGCATCTCGACTTCGCTATCTTTATGGATAGTAACTCTTTTAGCACCGTTTTGTTCAGGTTCTACAAACTTGACTTTAGGAATCTCCGCTCTGTTTTTTATATCTCCGAACTTCTTTTTTGCTTTTTTGAAAACTTCTTCAGGCTCAACGTCGCCAGTCACCATCAAGATGGCGTTGCTTGGCTGGTAGTAGGTTTTATGAAAATCTTTTATATCATCGATACTCCAGGTCTGGATATCGTTCATAAAGCCTATCGGAGTCCAGTGGTATGGGTGGTAAACATATGCGTTGTTAAATAGAGCAAAGTATAAAAACCCCATCGGAGAGTTTTCCGTTCTCCATCTTCTCTCCTCTGCCACTACATCACGTTCTGGCTGAAACTCTTTGTCTTTAAGTTTAAGATTTTGCATAAGTTCGGCATAGAGCTCAAGCGATTTTTCAAGATTTTGCGTGCTTGATTTTATGTAGTAGTGTGTATAGTCAAAGCTCGTAGATGCGTTGTTTACGCCGCCTATGCTTTTTACCTCTTTATCAAACTCTCCTGCTGGGAGGTTTTTTGTAGATTTGAAGTTCATGTGTTCGAGCATGTGGGCGATACCGGTTTTACCCATTACCTCATTTCTGCTTCCGACTTTGTAGAAAATATCCGTGCTAATGACATTTGTAGAGTTTTTTAGCGGAATTACGACTATCTGCAATCCGTTTTTTAGAGTTCTCGTTTCATATTTTGGTAGTGAAGATGCCATTAAAGTTCCTAAAATTAGTGTGAGTGCTAAGAAAATTTTCATACTATTTTCTGTCCGCACCTATTGCCTGAGTTATATTTGTGTATCCGTCAGCACGTATTAGCTCTGCAAGTTCTATGTTGATATTTTTAATCATATCAAACCCGTGAAATACAAGTCCGCTATATATTTGAACAAGCGAAGCGCCGGCTTTTATGCGTTTATATGCCTCCTGCGCAGAGTCGATTCCGCCAACGGAGATAAGTGTTGTTTTTCCGTAAAGCTCTTTTGCGATAGCTTCAAAAATCTCAAAACTTTTTTTCTTTAAAACTGCTCCGCTCAGTCCTCCGAAGCTTTTAGGGCTTTTAACAAGCGAGTAATCAATTGTAGTATTTGTAGCGATAATACCGCTAGCACCGCACTCAACAGCCATTGTAGCTAGTTCAACAGCATCTGTAAGCGACATGTCGGGTGCTATTTTTAGCAAAATAGGCTTATCGGTTATAACTTTTGCCTCTGTGAAAAGCTTTGTTATAAACTCCTCGTTTTGTAAGTCGCGAAGTCCGGGAGTATTTGGCGAAGAGATGTTTATAACCAGATAATCGCCAAGAGAATGAAGCGCTTTTATGAGGGTTGTATAGTCGTTTATAGCATCACTCTCAGGAGTTAGTTTGTTCTTGCCGATGTTTATGCCTATGGGTGTCGTAAAAGGAAATCTTGTTTTTAATCTTTTTTGTACTTTCAGCAGACCGTCATTGTTAAATCCCATCGCGTTTTGGATGCTCTCCTCCTCCACATGTCGAAACATTCTCGGTTTAGGATTTCCGGTTTGCGGCTTTGGAGTAACGGTGCCTATCTCGGTAAAACCAAATCCTAAAATCTGCATACCGCGAATCATAGTAGCATTTTTATCAAACCCTGCACCAAGTCCTATCGGGTTTAGAAACGTGCGGCCAAAAAGCTTCTGCTTTAGAATATCATTTGTAATAAAGTGGGATTCCAAAAATGGGTTAAAAGGTATCTGACAGACATTTGGCAATCTAAGCGCCAGCTCCACAAGATTATGGGCGTTCTCCGGTTCAAGCTTAAACAGCCAAGGTTTTATGCTTTGATAATCTATCATTTGTTTGCCTCTTTACCTTTTATAAAAATTTAGTGATTATACAAAAATAATAGTAAAGTTTTGCTAAGAGCAAACAGAGTCTATCTTTCGTTCTTATCGTTTCTGATAAACTCTAGAAAAAAGACGAAAAAGATGGAGAGAATCAGTCCAGTTACAAAAGAGACTGCAACTATCAAGCTTTTCTTTGGTTTTATCGGGTATTCATTTGTCATGATTGCGCCTACAATCTCTGTGTTTTTATAGTTATACGGCTCCATTAAAACTTTTAAAGCCTTTAACTCCTCTTCAAGCTTTTCTATCTCCACAACTTCAATGTTGTTTTTTTGATTTTCAAACGACTCTAGCGAATCTTTTAGTTTGATAATAATATCTGCCAGATATCTCTGTTCATTTATCTGCAGAGTTGCCAGGGTAGGGTTTGAGACCTTGATTTTTTTAAGATTGCTCTGTACGTCTAAAAAATTGGCTTCATATACTGCTACATCTTTCTTATATCTGCCTATCTTTTCTTGAAGCGAGGGAAGCGTTTTTGTTTTTAAAAGCATAAGCTTGCCTTCAACCTGCTTTGCTCTTGCTTCATAAATATTTTTTACATCGTCAAGAACTTTTTTATGCTTTTCTTGAACGTAGTCAACAACCTTTTGAATTTCAGTTTCTGCGGCTTTGTTTGAAGAGCCGTTTGCTGTGATTTCCAGAAAGTTTTTCTGATTTTTCGGTACTTCGATTCTATCTATTTTTGCCTCTTTGTCTTTTGCATTTTTTAAAATATCAATATAGAGAATTCCAAGCTCTTTTGAGAGTACATTAGCATCTGAAAGCACTACTTTATCGTTGGAATTTTCTGTTTTATATTCGCCTATTCTTAAAATTGCTTTTGCTTCATAAACTTTTGGTGCACTTAGAGCATATATTACGGCACTGATAGTAACCGCAAGAGTTATTAAAACTATTTTCATCTTATGTTTTACAAGAGTTTTAAAAAGCTCTCTTAAATCTATCTCATCTTCTTGCACGGCGTAGTTGTTTGTGTTGTTCATAGTTTATCCTCTCTTTTATCGGTAGAATGATACAAAGATACTCCTTTGATTTTTCTTGTTTAATAACGCACACTTTTATGCGCAAGCAATAGCATCTCTTTGTCTCCGGAGCTGTCACCGTAGGCGTAAATCGTCTCATAATCATTGACATTAAGATGTTCTTTTATACGTCTTGCTTTCTCTTTGCCGTGGCAGTTTATGGTTGAAAATCTTCCGCTAAAGAGCCCATCTTTAAACTCTAGCTGAGTTGAGAGCAGTTCAATGCCCTCTTTGTCACACCAAGGCTGCAGCCAGCACTTCATAGAAGCCGATACAATGACTACTCTGTCTCCGTTTTTTTGATGTTCTCTCAGGATTTTAATCCTCTCTTCATTGATGATGGAGTCAAGTTTTGTAAGCGAGAACTCTTTTGCCCTATTTTTAAAAAACTTCTCATCCATCCCTTTGAAAAATATTCTAAAAAGGTGCTCTTTTGCTACGCCGTTATTCATCAGCCTTAGCTGCCAAAGCATAAAGTAGGGGATGAACTTGAACATATTTAACATGTACTTTTTTTTGCCCACGCTCCCTTTTAAAAACATGTCAAGCGAGTCTTTTGTAGTTAGCGTGCCGTCAAAATCAAATAGTGCAAGATTCAATTATAATACCTCTCTTTGAAGTAACATTCTCCAACCGGAAGCCATGATGGAATATTGTAAAACTTCTTATTTTGTATATCAAGATAGAGTTTTTTATACTCATCATACTCAAATCCGTTACATTTTGCTGTGTAAAAAGTAGCACCCTCTGCCTCAAAACTCTCCAACATGTAAGAGTTGCAAACCCCATTTAAAAGCTCCTCTTTAATCGGGCTTTTGTTAAAGATGGTTATTTCTTTGTCTGCCAAAGTTTTTACATCCAAAAGATTGTCATCAAAACGGCCGTATTTTGAGTTGTTAAACAGAACCGTCACATCCCTTTTGCAGTAGTGCGAGAGCAGTGCGGCAGTAGAATAACCGGATGTAAAAATCCTCTCATCATCAAACCTCTCAAGCTTTGCGCAGAGTGCCTCGGGCTGGGTGTACATAACAATATCTGGGTATTTTTTGTTATCTTTTAAAAGCGAGGTCGGGATCAGTAGAAGAGCGACTAAAACTATTGCATGTAAAAATGTAAAAATAGCGTTGTATTTGAAGAGTTTTGCAAGATTTTTCTCATCCATAAAGCTAAAGAGCAAAAAGATATATGGTGTAAATATCAAGAACCAGTGAAGTCCTATTTTGTTCTTTAGCGACACAACAAAAAAGATAAAAAACGCAATGCCAAGAATTGAGATTAAAAGCTTAAACAGCCTAGTTTTTTCAAATTTTGCCTTAAATAAAAAGTAGACTCCCCACGGAGTTAAGATGTAGAGAATAAGTCCAAAATATCCAAGAGGTGTGCCTATGTTATAGCTGCTGTCCTCCGTTCTTGCAAAAAAGTTGAACAATATGTTGTTCCAGCAGCTGTTGTAGTTGAAGTAGAGGTTTTGTGCTATAAAAAGAGAGACGAGGGCAGCTACGACTAAGACGTTTTTCAGGGCTTTTGATTTGTACATGTAAAAAGAGAAGATAAGCAGTGAGAACATCAGAAAAACTGCAAAATATTTGCTCAAGAATGCACAGCCTAAAAACAGGCCTGCAAGAAGAGAGTATCTGAGCCACTCTTTTTTCTCTAAAGAATAGAGCAGAAATAGAGTTCCAAATGAGCTGAAAAAGAGCAGGGCGACATCATTTGTCATAAGAACAAGGAGCAAATCAACGGGAGAGGCTAAAAAGACAAGCGACGTCAAGAGAGCTTTTTTTTTCTCTACTCTGTAAAGCAGGGCGATTTTATATATTACAAAAGCGGCCGTAAATGTAGTGACAACGGCAAACAGCCTAAAAAAGATATGCGAGCCGCTGATGTAACTCATTATGTGAATTATCCAGCCAACCATCGGAGGATGGTCGTAGTAGCCTATGCTTAGGTTGTCTGCCCATTTTATGAAGTATGCCTCATCTCCGGTAAGCGGCAGGAGTAGTAAAATTGCAATCTTAAAGATGAAAATTGCAAAGAGTATCCGGAGCTCTTTTTTATAGTAGTTTATCATATGCTCATTTTTTTAAACATGAATTCCGGTATATGCTTGATAATTAGCATAATAAGCATCCAGATAGGTTTTGTGTAGAGGACGTTTCTTTCTTTTTGCTGAGCGTTAAATATATCCTCCGCAACCTCTTCTGGTTGAGCTGTCAGTTTTTGAGGCAGCTCAAGATTCTCGGTCATTTTAGTATTTACAAATCCCGGTTTAACTGTCAAAACAGTAACGCCGCTATCATAAAGTCTGTTTCTAAGACCGCTAAGATAAGCAGAAAAACCTGCTTTTGCGCTTCCGTAGATGTAGTTGGCTTTTCTTCCTCTGTCCCCCGCAACGGAGCTGACGCCCACTATAAAACCGAGTCTCTCTTTTTCAAAGTCGTTTGCAACTATGTTTAAGATGCTAAGAGCCCCTGTATAGTTTACGTTGATGGTGTTTAGAGTCTCAATCCACTCTTTTTGTGCCGCCGTTTGTTCAGCCATGTAGCCTGAGACAACGATAACTCCGACAGGTCTCTTCTTAAGCGAGCGGTAGAAGCCCTCATGAGTATCATATGAAGTAATATCAAACTCTTTTAGCTCTACATCTGCGCCGCTTCTTATCTCTATGTCATGCTTTAAATCTTCCAAAGATGAGCTGTCTCTGGCTGCCAAATAGAGGTTGTAGCCGTTTTTTGCATATACTCTTGCCACCTCTTTTGCAATGTCGCTTTTAGCGCCGATTATAAGAACATAACTCATATTTTTACCCTTTTTGATTGCAGTGAACTAAATTTTCTATCCATTTTATGCTCTCTTCTAAACTCTCTAAATTTATCACACTGAGGATAACCGCTCTCAAACGTCTCTTTGCTCACACGCACATCTTTTGTGAGATAGATTCTTCCGCCGTATTTAACAACTGCTTCATCAAGAGTGTTTAAAAACTCAAACAGACCGGTCTCTATCTTGAAATCAAGTGCCAGAGAGTAGCCTTCCATAGGAAAAGAGAGATAGTTTTCGTTCTCTTGCCCGTAGAGTTTTAAAACGGCTAAAAATGAACCCTTGCCAGAGTCGGAAATCTTGGCAAGTATCTCTTTTAATCCCTCGAAACTCTGCTCTTTTGGCAGAATAAACTGATACTGCGTAAAGCCGCCGCTTCCGTAGATTCTGTTCCAGTTCTCTATCGCATCAAGCGGATAGAAAAAGGTGTCTATGCCAACTCTTTGCTTTGATACGCCGTCTTTTGCTTTTGCATAGTAGAGCCAGTTAAAGGCTTTTACACTTAGGTTGTTTAGTGCAAATGACGGGAAGTTAAACGGGATGCTCAGCTTTTTTTTGCTTTTGTATCCTAAGTTGCCGTCATTGGCAAAATCGCCAACCATCAAGAGGCATTTTCCTATCTCCTCATTTTTTGCCAAACAGTCTATCCATGCGACAGAGTACGGCATATCTTTGTAATTTTCAAATGCCTCAAAAGTCTCTTTTAGGTTTTTAGTTTTTATGGTTGTCTGGTTTATGAAAGCGGAGTTTATTTTTTTTAGCGATATTTTCGCGCTTAGTATTACGCCGGTGAGCCCCATGCCTCCGCAAGTTGCATGAAAAAGTTCATCACCTTTTTTGCAGCTCTTTATCTCTCCGTTTGCGAGCATAATGGTAAACTCCTCAACGCACTCGCTAAAACAGCCCTGTGTGTGGTGATTCTTTCCGTGAACGTCGCTTGCAATCGCTCCGCCTACGGTGACAAGTTTTGTTCCGGGGGTTACTTTTAAGAACCATCCGCGCTTTACAAATGCCTCAAGTATCTCACCAAGAGTGACTCCTGCTTGACATGTAAGGAGTCCGTTTTGCTCGTCAAAGTCCATAAAATAGTTATATGTTTTGGTGTAGAGAATATTTTCATTTAAAGCGCTGTCACCGTAGCTTCTGCCGTTTCCGTACGGGATGAACTCATCCGTATTTTCTATATATTTAGCTAAACCGACAGCATCTCTGAGAGATCTTTTTTTATTTTTTACTATCGGGTACATTCCCCAACTAATTAAGCCCACGATTAATCCTTGAACACAAATTTTTTATCTAAAAAGTACTTCACTACATAGCCTATGCTAAGACCGACAACTGCGCCTATGTATTTGGCATTTTGGCTCTCATAAATGTAGTCAAACCCTATCTCAAATCCCCAGAAGATAAACGTCGTAAAGAGGCCCATAAGAGAGTAGAGAAAAAACTTTTTGCCGTCATCTCTTTTGCTCTTTGGCTTATGAAAGAAGATATATTTTTTATCCAAAATATATTTTAAAACCAGACCTGCAACCGTTCCTGCAAACATAGCGATGTAGAGCGATAGATAGCCGCTATAAACTAAAAAAGCAAGATACTGAAACAGAATATTTACAGCTGTGGAGAAGAGTGCGAAGAGAGCGTACCAAAGAGCAATCATGCAAGCTTTGTAACCACAATAAAACTTACAAGCCAGAGAAAAATCGTCACTTTCAAAAACCTGTCTCTTATAACCACTTTCGTCGGACTTCCGCTGTCTTGCTCAACAAAAGTAATCTGCATGTATCTTAAAACTCCAAGAATAACGAAAAAAGAGGTAATGTAGAGGTAGTTAGTATCTAACCTCTCAATAACCTCAGGGGAGATGGTGTACTGGATGTAGCTGACAATGACAACTCCGGCCATTAAAACCATTGCAGCGTTTACAAACTCCAAGTTGTAACCGTCTATATTTTTTCGCGTCTCTTGACCTTCCAGCGAGAGCAGTACGTCATCTCTTCTCTTTGCCAAAGCCAAAAATATAGCAAGCAGAAATGTCATAAGAATTATCCACATTGAGAGGGAGATGCCGGTAACTACAGAACCGGCAAAAAGACGCAGAACAAAGCCTGTTGCAATAATGAAAATATCTAAAATGGCAATATGTTTTAGTTTTAGCGAGTAGGCAATATTTAAAACAAAATATGAGAGTAAAACTATAAAAAGCGCTGCATTAAATGAGAGTGCGATGCCAAGAGAGAAGAGCGAAAGCAGCAGAATGAGCATTTTCGCGCTCTTTGGCGATACTTTGCCACTGGCTAGAGGGCGGTACCTTTTTTTTGGGTGTGCTCTGTCTTCGTTAACGTCCATAAGGTCGTTGAAGATGTAGATACTGCTTGCGATAATGGAAAAAAGTATAAAGGCAACAAGGCTGTTTAGGTTGTTTTCCAGATTTGAGAAAGAGAACGAGAAAAGAAGAGGCATAAATATAAATAGATTTTTTATATATTGATGAACTCTAAACAGCTTTAAAATTTCTCTCAAAAACTTCTCCTAATTAATGCGGGATTATAACACTTTACTTGTAAAAATAACTAAAAAAGTATAGAATTGGGCATATAATAAAACATAGGAGCAGATGATGAGCAGAGTTTTAGTGCCGCTGGCAAACGGATTTGAAGAGATAGAAGCTATTAATGTTATTGATGTATTAAGAAGAGGAGATATTGAGGTTTTAGTAGCCTCTTTGGATGAAAAAGCGGCAGTAAAAGGTGCGCACAATATAACCGTTATAGCCGACACACAGATTACAAGTATTGCGGTTGAGGCTATCGATATGATAGTGCTTCCGGGAGGGTGGGGCGGAACTTTAGCGCTTTGTGATGACGCAAATGTTCAGAGAATTCTAAAAGAGATGGACAAAAAAGGAAAAAATATAGGTGCAATCTGTGCTGCGCCTCTTGCTCTGCATAAAGCAGGCGTGCTTAAACATAATTATACTTGTTACCCGTCAATTGAGGAGCAGATACGTATTGACGGATTTGATGAGACAGAAATGGTGGTGGAGGACGGCAATGTTATGACATCACGCGGTCCTGCAACGGCCATCTGCTTCGCGCTTCAAATTATTAAAATGTTAAAAGGGGATGAGAAATATCTCAGCGTAAAGTCTGCTCTATTAGCTGATTATTGCGACTAAAAACCATATTTTTAAGGCTTCTCTCCTCATCAATGCTTGCGAACTCTTTTAGGTTTTCAAGCCGTTTGACAAATTTAAACTCTGGTGCATATTCGCTCATAATATTTGTTATAAAACCAGAATCCAAGTCAGGGGAGTTTAGACATGCTAAAACTGTGCACTCTTGAGATGCAATCTCCGGCAGTTTTTTTATAATCTTTTCATAATCTTTAATAGCTTCAAAACTCCCTTTTTGAAAAGTAGGCGGGTCTATGATTATCAAATCGTAAGGTCCGTTTTTTTTGATTCTGGAGAATGATTTTAGTATGTTGTATGGCAAAAAGCTCACACCTTTGGTATCTATCTCATTCAGATGATGATTTGCCCGCCCTACACTAAGCGCGCCTTTGCTCATATCTATGTTTGAGACGCTATTTGCACCGCCGAGTTTTGCCGCAACGCTAAATAAACATGTATAAGAGAAGAGGTTTAAAACATTCTTATTTTTCGAATTTTCTCTAACAAAAGCTCTGCCGTTTTTCATATCCGCAAAGTAGAGGCTATTTTGGTTTGAGACGAGATTTAGTTTAAACTTCATACCGTTTTCTACAACAAAAAGATTCTCTTTAAGCTCTCCGACTAAAATTTCGCTGGGAGACTCTTTTAGGTATCTTCTTTGAATTACAACAGTTTTATGCCTGCTGGTTGTGATGAAATTTTTTAACATCTCAACCAGTTTGGCTTCCAAATCGCTATCCATCTCAGAGTAGAGAGCTACGCTTAAAATAGTGTCAATAGAATCTATGGTTATGTGCTTCCAGCCTTCATAAAGTCCGCCACGTCCATGAAAAAGTCTTATAAATTCGTTTGTAAGACCTTTTTTTGAAGAGTGTGAAAAGTTCTCTAAAAGAAGATCTCTTAATTGTTCAATTCTCATTATGTCTCAATGTAATCCAAATCCTCATGGAATGTCTCACGGGTAAAATAAAGAGCAATTATTGCAATTGAAAATGTCACCGCCCCGACAATAGCTGCAGAACCCAAAACCCCCATGCTCTCTTTTAAAAACATAAAGCTTGATGTGATTGGAACTACCGAACCGCGGACAAAATTCGGAACCGTCGTTGCCACTGTCGCGCGGATATTTGTTCCAAACTGCTCAGCCGCCATAGTGATAAACAGGGCCCAATAGCCGCAAAACACTCCAAGAAAAAAGACGCAGATGTAAAAAGAGTCAGCTGTTGCCCCAAAGAGAGTGAAATAGTAGATGACGCTTGCAACCGAGAAGAGCATAAAAAATGTGTAGGCGCGTTTGCGGCTTCTCATTTTCTGAGAGAGATAACCGCTCGCCAAATCGCCGATGGAGAGACCTATGTAGCAGTACATCAGCGCCTGACCGGCACTTACATTGCCATCGATTGACAATGCAACGGCAAACTCGGGCGAAAACATAACTAAAACCCCGACGACATACCATAGCGGCATGCCGATAACAATCGCCTTTACATATTTGCCAAAGAGTTTTTTGTTGGTAAATAGGCTGAAGAAATGGCCTCTTTTGACATCATCGCTTACATGATGCTCAAACATCGCGGACTCTTTAACTCTAAATCTCAAAGCGAGCAGCAAAAAGCCAAGCACTCCGCCTATGATGTAAGCATTGCGCCATGCAAAATGTTCTGCAACGATATTTGCCGCAACAACTCCGAGCACTCCAAATGCGGCAATACTCATAACCCCGTATCCGCGCAGCTCTTTAGGCAGAATCTCTGCTACAAGCGTAACTCCGGCTCCAAGCTCGCCCGCTAAACCGATACCGGCAATAAAACGCAAAAGCGTATACTGCTCAACATTTGTTACAAAGGCATTGAGAAGATTCGCCACCGAATAGAGGATAATAGAGGCGAAAAGCACTGACAAACGCCCTTTTTTGTCCCCTAAAATGCCCCACAGAATTCCTCCTATAAGCATCCCTGCCATTTGGGCATTAAGAATTATCGACCCCCATAGAGTTATCTCTTCTTTGTTTAGCCCCAGTTCGGTTAAACTCTCAACCCGTACCACCCCAAAGAGAATCAAATCATAAATATCTACAAAATAGCCCATGGCAATTACGATAACTGGCAGTGTCAATACCTGACGCCAAACTGATACTGCCATCACTCTGCCTTTGTGCGTTTTGTAGTGTAAAACGCGTAAATTAACATTCCGATTATTGACCATCCTATAAATCTCAGCCATGTTTCAAACGGCAATCCTGCCATCATAAAAATAATCAAAATAAAGTTAAGAGGCATAAGGATTTTAAATGCCGGAACTTTAAATGCAGGTTGGATACTGTTTTGACGACGCAACACTATAATTGCCACCGCTACCATTAAATAGGCAAAGAGTGTCCCGATATTGACAAGCTCAGCAAGTGTTTTAAGAGGAACAAGCCCCGCCATAATGCTAAGCAGTACGCCGCCGATGAGAGTTGCTTTGTATGGAGTGTTATATTTAGGATGAATTTCACTCAAAGTTTTTGGCAGAAGTCCATCACGAGCAAGAGCAAAAAGGATACGGGTAAACCCAAGCCCCATAACCAGCATTACCGTCGTAATGGTTATAACCGCTCCAAGTGCGATAATATTTGCGGCGAAAGGCTCATTAACTTTATAGAGCGCAAAAGCCAGCGCATCGGGAACATTGAGCTCCTGATATGGAACAATTGCCGTTAAAGTAAAACTTACAAGAATAAAAAAGACGACGCTTAGCGCTAAAGAGAGTATCAGTCCAAGCGGAATATTTTTTGTAGGGTTTTTGGTCTCTTCTGCTACGGTGCTTATTGCATCAAAGCCCAAATATGCAAAAATAATCAGCGCGGCACCGTGCCAGACACCCTCCCATCCAAATGGCAGAAAGTTAGATAAGTTGTTAAAATCGACATGCGGCAGACCGACAACAACAAATGTAACCAAAACGCCAAGTTTTATGAAAACAATCACCGTATTAACCCGTGCGCTCTCTTTAATCCCAATAGCAAGAAGAACAAAAATTGCCAAAATAATCCCAAAAGCGCTGATGTCAATATATGTCCCCGCACTGGGGTTATATGCGCCGCTGAGAGCCAAAGGGATTTCAACTCCCATGCTGTTTTCTAAAAAGCGACGCAGATATCCGGACCATCCCGTTGCCACCGCTGCAGTTGCGACACCGTACTCAAGCAGAAGATTCCACCCTACAAACCATGCAAAGACTTCTCCAAGCGAGGCAAATGTAAAACTATATGCGCTTCCCGCTACCGGATAAGCAGAGCTGAGTTCAGCATAAATCAGAGCCGTTATACCAATCATAACTGCACCCAGCAGAAACGACAAGACTATGGCAGGACCCGCCATTGTTGCAGCCGCTTGACCTGTAATAACAAATATCCCTGCACCTATGACCGCTCCAACACCAATAAATGTAACATCCATCAGCCCCAGTTTGCGCTGAAACTCTCCATTAACACCGCTCATATCTTTTTTTTGAAAAATATCTCTCACTGCCTCTCCTTTGCTAATCTAAAAATATACCACTTTTTGTCTGTTAAATTCTCAAAAAAAGATTATAACTTTTCCCAAAAAGTTCCATGCGCAGTATCCATCAAACTAACGCCAAAAGCTAAAATCTCATCACGAAGTTTGTCAGATGCTGCAAAATCTTTTGCCGCTTTTGCTTCAGCTCTTTTTTTAATGAGCGTATCTATCTTTGCTTTTGTCTCTTCATCAACTCCGAATTGAAAATACTCAAAAGGGTTTTTGGTGCCAAAACCCAAAACCTCTTCTATGTATGCCAGATTTGAGAGCGTATCACGCTTAAGCTCTTTATGCTTTCCTGCGGTGTCAAGCATTTCGTTAGCATGAGAAATCATCTCATCAATTAGGGAGAGCGAAGCAGATACATTTAAGTCATCGCCGAGAGCCTTCAGCAGTTCATCTTTAAACGGAGTTTTTACATTTTCATTACTCAAACCAAAGAGGCGTTTTTTTAGCCTGTAAATCTTATCCAGACGCTTTTTAGATGTTGCCAAATCCTCTTCGTTAAAGTTGAAGTTGCTTCTGTAATGTGTTCCAAGAAGATAAAAGCGTAAAACCTCGCCGTCATAAATTTTTAGAGCATCTTTTAAAAAGAAGCTGTTTCCGAGACTTTTAGACATCTTTTCGCCGTCGATATTTACAAATCCGTTGTGCATCCAATAGTTGGCGAGTACATGAGAGGTTCCGCATCTAGTCTGCGCCGCTTCGTTCTCATGGTGCGGAAAGAGCAGGTCGGCTCCGCCGCCATGGATATCTACCGCAAATTTTGTATCTGGTTTAGCCAAGTGCTTCTCTATCATTGCGGAACACTCCAAGTGCCATCCGGGACGGCCGGCTCCAAAAGGGGAGTGAAATGAGATTGTGCCGTCTTTTACGCTCTTCCAAAGGGCAAAATCCGCACTGTTTTTTTTCTGCGAGGAGCTCTCAACTCTTTGGCGCTTCTCATCCTCGTTTTGGACTCTGTGAGAGAGTTTCAGGTACTCGCTGTCGCTTGAAGTGTCAAAATAGACATCTCCATCGGCAGTTTTATAGGCGTGGTCGCTATCGAGAAGCTTTTGTATAAGCTCAAACATCGCTTCAAGCGATTCCGTTGCTTTTGGCTCAAGATTTGGACGCAAAATGCCGAGTTTACTCATCTCTGTATCATAAGAAGAGGTATAAAAATCAGTTATCTCTTTTATGCTTTTGTTTGTCTCATTGGCTTTTTTAATGATTTTATCATCTATGTCAGTGATGTTTCTGGCATAAGTCACATCGTATCCGTTAGCCTTTAATACCCTAGTTAGAAGGTCAAAAACAAGAGCGCTTTTTGCATGTCCTAAGTGGGCATCGTCATAGACGGTTGGACCGCAGACATATAGAGTTGCTTTGCCCTTTTCTTGAGGGATAAACTCCCTCTTTGTTTTTTGTACAGAATCGTAAATTGTCATATATTGTTTTCCTTTTAAAAACTTCTTATTTCATCGCTGAAAGTACCGCTTTTTGCAACTCTCTTATTGTAGCTGTTGATAGAAGTTTTGTTTTTAGACTCCCAGTTCTTCATCTCTTTTACTTTTTTAAGTAAATCAGAACTTATACTGAGGTTGGTTGCTTTTTTCTTTGCATTTGAATCGTAAAGTGCCGTCATCTGCATCTCCTATGTTTTGTTATATCTTTGGTTAGCTTCTGTCTTTCCAATAGTTTGGTTTTCTATGAAGTTGCATTACAGCTAAAATAATAATTTCATTACCTCTTTGAAAATAAATTATTCCAAATGGAAATCTATTTGTTAAAGATCTTCTTATCTCTCCATCTAGTTTTTGCCAAGCAGTTGGAAATTCTAAAATTCTTTGGATTGTTTTTTGAACTTCATACGCAAATTCTCCTCCAAGTCCATCTTTACACTCTTGATAATAATCAACCGAAGCATTTAATTCAAGTTCAGCATCTGGGTGGAAAGAGTAGGTCATTTATGAGTGGAGTCTTTGAGATATTTTTTTAAAAACTTCATCTCCATCAACTAATGTAACGGAATTTGACTCGATTTCTTGTTTTCTTTTGTTAGCTTCTTTTATCCATAGTTTGTCTATTTCACTGTTTAACGGTGTAATACTAGCCAATATCTTATCCACAATTTCAGTCTTTAAATCTATTGGTAAAATATCTATCTCTTCAAAAAGTTGTTCTTGTTTTAAAGCTAACATCATGAGCTCCAATATTTAAAATATACACCAATTTTAGCAAAATAATGTTAAATAAACTTTCTATTGTATGCTTTGTCAATGGAGATTGATTTTAAAGTAGCCTGTCCCTATTTTCCATTTTCGTTAGCGTAATACTTTATAAAGATATAGTGCTGATAATTGATATAAAAATTAAAAAAAAGACAACAGGTATTTTTATGTTTAAATTCGAAAGATATTCTATGTGTTTATCTTCATTATAATTATTTTTTCTTTTTAAGTATTTTATAAAAATTAGAACTAAGTATTGAATAATGCTTAACGGGAATCCATATATAAAAAGGGGCATAGTAACCATTATATCTTGTGCTCTCTGGGCACCAGATAAGTGAATTACATTCCATGTTAAGATACCAACTAATAAAACAATTAAAAGTTGAGCAATAAATATTGAGTAAGTAATGAAGTATTGAATTTTTTTCATAATTTTCATAATTTATTTTTTCATATAACATTTAAAATGAGCAATAAAAAAGCCGCCGTGGGTTTTTGATTGGTCTCAATGTACTTGTTATATGTTATTCATATTTTTGACCATTATATTCTAACCAACCACCAACATGACGTTTATTCGGATCACGATGTGTCCAATGCACAACTCCACCCTTAGCATTACTTTCGTATTCGCCGCAAAACTTTATAAAACTATCTTTTTTTAGTGAATATATTTTTGGTGCTAAATCAATATTGTGAGCAATCAATAAAGTTTGCCCAGATGATACTTTTAATATAAACCTCTGATGACGGCTACCTGTATTGTCATCACTAAGTAGTTTAGTAACCTTTCCAGAATCGCACATTTGTGTACCGGCATATATTTCCAAACTCATAAGTAGCAAAAAGAATATTTTTTTCATTTTAAACTCCGATTTTTTAAATATAAACAGCTATAAAATCTTTAAAAAGCAGAAGAACTATAGTGAGTAAAACAGAGCCTGCTGCGAGGTAGAGCGCATTTTTTGAGACAACTATATCAAAAAAGTTTTTTACTCCAAAAGCCTTAATTGTAAGAGCAAATCCCACAAATCCGCCGATTGTGCCTGCAAGTGCCAAGCCGCTAGCTCCCATGGGAGAGATAAGCATTAGTGCGAATACAATATAAAACAGCAGAGAAAAAGTAGCTATTTTTGCGGCTCTCATCTGCTGCTCATTTGCATAGAGCCAGAGCAAAAATAGTTTTTGAAGTCCAAGCGGAAGAAGTCCTATCATGTACATCTGCAGAACCGCCGCACTCTCTAGCGTATCATTTGCGCCAAAAGAGCCTCTCTCAAACAGCAGCCATATAATCTCATATGAGAGCATATATCCGCCGATTGTGCTGGCTGTTAGCAAAAACGCCAAAAACCAAAAAGCTTTTTTTAGATAAGCAAGAGCCTTTGCTTCATCGTTATTTTTTATATATCTTGCAATGCTTGGAAAAAGAGCTATGGATGTAGCGATTGCAAAAATTGCAAGAGGAAGTTGAAATATGCGATTTGCATAGTATAGGTAGCTTATGGAACCAGATACCAAAAAAGAGGCTAAAAACGTATCTAAAAAGGCGCTTACTTGAGGTGTAGAGTTCCCCCAGATTGCAGGAAAAAACTGTTTTTGAAACTTTTTGGTTTCGTTTTTTATTTTATATGACTTTAGTTTCAGATATTTAAAGCCGCCGCAAAAAGATTTTAAAAGACCAAGCTGATGTATGGCTATTAGATGTGAAATCAGTTGTAAAATACCGCCGATAACAACACCGTAACTAAGATAGTAAACTATCTCGTTTTGACTCTTGTCCTCTGAGAGATAGAGTGCTGCAATAAGCGATATGTTAAGCAGCGCCGTCGAGAATGCCGTAGTAGCAAAATGGCGTTTATATTGAAGCATTGTACTAAGAAACGTAACTGCAAATATAAGCGGCAGATACCAGAAATTTATGGCAACATACGGCTCTGCCATCGCAATGGTTTTTTCATCAAAACCTACCGCTATTGCCTGCGTTGCAAGAGACGGTAAAATATTTACAAGCAGAGTTATGACGACTATTATTGAGAGAAACAGAACAAATATATTTGCTGAGAAAACCGACTTATGTTCAGAGTGAGCATATGCAGGAATAAATACCTGAGTAAATGCGCCCTCCGCAAATATACGGCGAAAAAGATTGGGTAGTTTGAAAGCGACGAAAAAAAATATCGCTGTATATATTTGCTCCAAGAGCAGAGGCCGTCATCATATCTCGTAAAAATCCTAAAATTCTTGAGAATAAAATTCCAAAACTATTGGTGAAAATTGCTTTAAACATGGGCTTCTTTTGGAGAAATAGTATAACTTTTACGAAAGTTTAACAAATATTTGATTAAAATGGAGAGTTTAATTTTTTAAAATTTAAGTTTGGATATAAAAACATGGCATTATTTGGTTCGAGCACTAAAACAGAACAAGTTCCAAAAAATATTCGTCCTACTGTTATAAAAACGCAAAATGTTGCTAAAGAGTTAATGGAAGTAGCAAAAAAAAATGGTGTGAGCACAAATAGTTTAGATTTTGATATTTTAGAAGTGCAAACATACACAAGAGTCAATAATGAAAAAATAGAATCAGACTGGGAAGAGATAAGCAAAAGCGAGCTTCACCAGCTTGACGACGCCACGGCAATATTAAATCAAAAATTTCAGATAAAACAAGTTTATGAGATAGAGATATACTCCAAAGATGACAATGACGTATTTAAAAATTTTCATGCGGCTGTTGGCGCCAATGCAACAAAGTGTAAAGTATATTTAAGCATAAAAGCCGGCTCTGAGGCTGTTACAAATCCAAGATTTGAAGAAGATTTTTCAAACTACATAAAAAAAAGTAAAATCCGAGCCGGAATACTTGTAGATATATTTGACGAGATGGTTCATGACGTAGTTTCTAGAATTTCTGCTCAAGCAAAGGTTGATGGGAAGATAAGCTACGACAAAAATCAAACAATCCTTATCTCTGATGCGTATGAGCCTACTCCTACTATAAATGACGAGCTAATTTTGCATTATGACAAAGAGCATGCGCCAAGCGAGAAAAGTGAGAATGACAGGGTTGACCACTCTAAGAGAGGTTTTATTCACAGTGTGTTAGAGGGTGACCTTTTAATTGAATACATAAAGCCAAAAAAAGGCAAACCCGGGAGAAATTGCCGCGGTGAATTTATGGAGCCTGCCGAGCCTGAGATAAAGCATGCACCTGACTTTACCGTTAATGACACAATCGAGGTAATAGACAATCAGGACAATATTTTATACCGCGCAAAGACAAGCGGATATATAAGTTTGGATGCAAAAATGTACCAGATAAAGTCGGATATGGATGTCGGGGAGATTAGTTTTAAAGCAACAGGCTCTATCTCCACGGGACTGGATTCGGAGGTATGCTTAAGCGTAAAAGAGAATGACTCGCAAAAGGATGCTATTGGCAGCGGCATGGAGGTTGAGGTTAGCGAAATTGACATAAAAGGCAATGTCGGTCAAAATGCAAAGGTGCATGCTAAGAGAGCTTCCATTGACGGGCAAACCCATAAAACATCGGAAATAAGAGCAAACGATTTGACAATCAATGTGCACAAGGGTCTGGCAGTCGGAGATAACATCAAGATTTCACGGCTTGAAAATGGAGTAGTAGAGGGAAAAAAAGTTGAAATTGTTCAAGCAATCGGCGGAAATATAAGAGCAAAAGATATAGAGATAGGAATATGCATGTCTCATGTTAAGGCGACCGCCTCAAGACTTATTGATTGTCAAATCGTTTGCTCTTATTTCTGATGTTTTATGGGTTTGCCCGTCGATGGAGGCTCTTTTGGCATGCACCTTTGCATTTTGACCGACATTGCCTTTTATGTCAATTTCGCTAACCTCAACCTCCATACCACTGCCAATAGCATCTTTTTGCGAGTCATTCTCTTTTACACTTAGACATACATCCGAATCCAATCCTGTTGAGATAGAACCTGTTGCTTTAAAACTAATTTCCCCAACATCCATATCCGACTTTATCTGGTACATTTTTGCATC
>DAIDMU010000061.1 GCA_027448805.1 Sulfurimonas sp.
CTTGGATAGAGAGCGAGTAGTTAAGCGGCGGTTATCTGGAAATATTTGTCGTTTGCAGAGTAGGTATTTACCATAACATGACGTAAATTTTTCTCTTTTGCCTCTTTAACATCACTAGGCAGCTTTTCATCTATTTTTGGCGTCTGGCTCAAAGTCAGAGTAGGTTTTCTTACCAGTGAAAACATCGTGCTATTGCCATCATAGGCAACTTTAGCATTTATTGTAGTAGTTAACTGTTTTAATCTTAGTTCATCCTGAGTTTGTAGCTGCTCTTGGAGTTTTTGCTGGTTGTTAAAAGATTTGTAGTTAGAGATATAATCGATAGGCAAATTTTTATTGTTGTGTGATTTTATTATTGCGGATTTTGACAGCTCTTCACCAAAAAAGTCTAAATTTTCTTTAGAGGCATCAGCCCTATAATTGCTACTCTTATTTGAACTGTTGGCGCTGATATATGTACTATATGATGATACAAACACTGCGATTTTCTCCCTGTCAGCGCACATTATAAGGCAAATAAACTTCAAAAAATATAAAAGAAGAAGCATACTTTTTTAATACATTTGATACAATAGTAAAAAGATATATTTGGGGATGTTTTATGAGTGCTAAAATTGTTGTCGTAGAAGATGAAGAGGATATATTAGAGCTTATTGAATACAATTTAACAAAAGAGGGCTATGAGGTTATAGGATTTTTAAACACAAAAAGTGTAGAGCAGATGCTTGGTGAAGAGAGTGTTGACCTGCTTATTATGGATAGAAATCTTCCAGGAGTGGAGGGGAGCGAATTTGTCCAAGCTCTTAGAAAAGACGGTTTTATTACACCTGTTATCTACCTAAGCGCAAAGAGCCAAGAGAGCGATATTGAAGAGGGCTTTATGCGCGGGGCCGATGACTATATAACAAAACCTTTTAACATGAAAGAGCTGCTGCTTCGCATTAAAGCGATTTTAAGAAGAACAAGCAAAAAGGTAGAAGAGGGCGTTTTGGCATATAGGGATTTAGTGCTTAATAAAAGCTCTAGAACACTTAGCGTTGAGGGCAAAGACGTTGATGTTACAAAGCTTGAGTTTAATCTTTTGTGCGAGTTTATTTTAAATAAAAACAGCGTTCTTGACCGCGACTACCTGCTTGAAAATGTATGGGACGGAGCGGAGGAGTACCAGTACAAAACCGTAAATGTTGCAATAAACCGTCTAAAAGAGAAGATAGATCCCCATAAGAGCAAAAACTACATTCAAACAGTCCGCGGGATAGGGTATAAGTTGTGCTAAAAATACATCAAATATTTATATTAAAATTTCTGCTGCTCTTTGTAAGCACACTCTTAATAACATCAGTTATCGGCTATATAGCGCTAAAAGATATAGTTATTGAACATAAGAAAAATCACCTAAAAAATGCTATCGAGCTGATGGAGATTGAGTTAGAAAAAGTAGACAGTTTAGATAATTTTGTAATGCAGATTAATAAGAAGACATCTCTTAGGGCAACAATAATATCTGAAGATGGAGTTGTGTTGGCTGAATCAAATGCGGATAAAAGAGAGATGGACAATCACGCTTCGCGGTTTGAAATTATGCAGTCAAACAACCAAGATTACGGAGATATAACAAGATATTCAAAAACAGTAAAAGCTGATTTTTTGTATGTTGCAAAAAAAATTGTTTATAAAAATAGACATTTATATGTAAGGCTTTCAATGAACCTTACGCAGATTATGAGTGATTTCTACTCTCTGTGGATAAGACTATTTTTTATTTTTGTTGCTATTGTAATTTCTGCTACATATATATCCAAAAAAATGAGCCAAAGAATAGTTTATGATATCACTCAAATTACAAACTATCTTGATGAGGTTTCAAACAAAAACTACAAAGCGGTTATAAAAACAAAATATTTTTATGAGTTTTTGCAAATATCGCTGCTTCTTAAAAATCTGGTGAAAAAGCTAAGTAAAAATGAGAAGAAAAAAGCAAAACATATGGCGAAGCTTAGACTTATAAATAAGCAAAAAAACGATATTCTCTCGGCTATTTCGCATGAGTTTAAAAACCCTGTGGCATCAATAATAGGGTATGCCCAAACGATTCAAGAAGATAGCGATATGCCAAAGAGCATTAGGGATAAGTTTTTGGGCAAAATCAGCTCAAACGGCGATAAGATATCCAAGATGCTAGATAGGCTTACCCTCTCCGTCAAGCTTGAAAACGGCGATTTGTCTATAAATAAAAGCGAGTTTGACTTAAAACAGCTCTGCAATGAAGTGGCATCAAACTTGGCTCTGAAATATAAAGATAGAGAGATAAGTGTTGTAGCAGATGAGCAGATGGTTTTTACCGATAAGACAATGTTGGAGCTAGCACTTATCAATCTGGTTGACAACGCTTTGAAATACTCCGGAAGTGATGTTGTCGTAGAGTTAAAAGAGAAAAGAATCTCTGTAATAGACAGCGGAATAGGGATAAAAGAGGAAGATATTAAGAGAATAACAGACAAGTTTTACAGGGTAGATAAAAACAGATGGGACAACTCTATGGGAATAGGCTTGGCTATGGTTAGGTATGTTTTAAAACTGCTTGACTCATCGCTTGAGATAAGCTCAGAGTTCGGCAAAGGTTCGAGATTTAGTTTTAGTGTTGAGAGAATGCTAAAGAGCTAGATTTTTGACTGGATTGTCATTTTTTTGGCTTCGAATAGCTCCACTGCTTTTTGGACCATCGGCTCATCTTTAATCTGCGCTCCATCTATCTCTCTTGAGTAGTCGCTGCTATCGCAATTTGTGACACAGCTGGCACTTCCTCCGATTTCAGCATCTTCTATCATAGAAGTGGGCTCATACTGCTCTGTTTCTGGTTGGTTGGAACTGTTTTTTTCTACCTCTTCTACTTCAGGCTCTTTTGTGCAGACTTCATGTTTTATTTTAGTCTCAAATCCGAACACCTCCCGCACAAGCTGTTTTATAACTCCATAGCCGTGCGTTAAAACTTTTTTACACTCATCATTAGCGCAGCTCTCCCACGTTAAGAGGCCCTCTTCATAAGAGATAAATTTAATACTTTTAGTAAAACACTCACCCAGCTCAAAGTTTCTGTCTTTTATTTTAAAAACAAGCTGCCCAAAGGTTTTTTCATAAGGATTTATCTCTATATGATGTAAATCTTTTTCTGGCTGAGGCCCTTTTTGTTGAGGAGCAGCTTCCTCATTTGGTATGTGTATCGGAGTTGCGCACGAGATAGCAGGTCTGTAAATCTCTTTTTGCAGAGATTCTATCATCTGGTCAACCTCTTTTATGCGCAGCGCTTCCATCATTTTAAAAAAGATAAGCGAGAGCACAAAAGAGCCGTCTGCGTTTATGCCAAAGAGATATTTTGCATCGCTTAAAATTCTAAAGAATCTATCCAGTACAAGAGTGGAGTAGAGCGCGTCTGAAGCGAACATTCTCTCTTTTAAAAATGCTATAAGCTCATCAACAACCATCTCGGCTTCATAATCTTGCAGAACTTTTGTATACTCGACAATTTTTGCATAATCTTTTGCAAAAACCGCACTAAATAGTTCACTTATAAATTTAGGGTCAACAAGTCCCAGCATGTCGGTAACTGTGCGGACATCTACATAGTTTTTAGAGTAGATAATAGCCTGGTCAAGCAGAGTAAGTGTATCTCTAAGGCTTCCGCTTCCGCTTCTTGCAAGAATCTCAAGGGCCTCCGTCTCATATTTTATTCCCTCAAGATTTAAAATATGTGCCAAATGGTCCACGATTTTATTTGCAGCAATCGACTTAAATCTAAAGTGCTGAGTGCGGCTAAGTATAGTCGCCGGAAGCTTTAGCGGGTCTGTTGTTGCCAAAATAAACTTTACGTATGAGGGCGGTTCTTCAAGTGTTTTAAGCAGCGCGTTAAAAGCCTCTTTTGTTAACATATGAACTTCGTCGATGATGAAGATTTTAAATCTGGCAGTAGTCGGTTTGTATTTTGTCTGTTCAATTAAATCTCTGATATCATCTATTTTTCTAGATGAAGCCCCGTCCATCTCGACTATGTCTATGTGACGGTTTTCAAGAGAGTTTATGCAGTTTGAACAGACGCCGCAGGGCTGGTGGGTTAAGCCAACCTCGCAAATAAGAGCTTTTGCAAATATACGGGCGGTTGAAGTTTTTCCGCTTCCGCGAAGCCCTGAGAAGAGATATGCGTGAGAGAGTCTGTTTGAGTCAAGTGCGAGGGAGAGAGTTTGGGAGATTGTCTCCTGACCGATAAGCTCGTCAAAACTTTTTGGTCTATATTTTCGCGCCAATACTTCTGAACTTTCTTTCACGCCTGCTCTCCATTTTTAAGTGCTGTAATTTTAGCATTTTAAGAGTTAAACTTTGATATGAGAGCGTTGTTTTTTCATTTTTTAGCATCGGCAATATGCCGGTATTTATTTTGAATCTCTTTTGCATTAAGAGTAGGCTTTTGAACAAAATAGCCTTGAACAAAATGACAGCCGATATCTTTGCATGTCAGAAGTTCTTCTTTTGTTTCGACACCCTCTGCGATTACTTTTATGCCAAGCCCGATTGCCAAATTTGTAATGCTTCTGGTCATTATCTTTTTTTTGACATCTTTTTGTATATCGGTTAGAAAAAACCTATCTATTTTTATGATGTCGGGCTTGGAGTCATAGAGAAGCTTATAGCCTGAATAACCTACGCCAAAATCATCAATGGCAATGCAGAAATTCTCCTCTTTATAGTGCTCAAGAACCTCTTCCATCCCCGATGTGTTTGAGATTTCATGTCTCTCTGAGATTTCAAAACAGATGCTGTTTTTGTCCACGCCGTAGCGTTTTAAAAGTTTGTTCGTGTTTCCATGTTTGAAATTTGGCATATCTAGAAGTCTGTTGTCAAGGTTGTAAAATAGTTTTATATCTTCATAGCCTTCAATAGTTATGAATTTTTTCAGAGCTTTTTTTCTAAGTTTGATGTCAAAAGAGTAGAGCAGGTTGTCTCTGTACACTTCGTCAAAGAGCTCAAAGATAGAGTCAAAGCCTACTTCTTTATAGTTTCTAAGAAGCGCTTCAACCCCAAAAATTTCTCCTGTGTTGATGTTTAGGATTGGTTGAAAGGCGATGTCTAAAACTTTTAGATTGTGTATCCATTTTTTTGGCAAGTCATTTTTCATGGCACAATTTTAGTGCCAAATTATTTCATAAAGGTTACAGCTGTTTTATATGAAGTGAAAAAGTAGAGATAGTTCCATGCCCTATGCCGTCGCTCTTGAGTGTGACATCTCCGCCTAAGATATTTGCCATTTTTTTGCTAAGAGAGAGACCCAAACCTGTTCCTCTATGGCTCTTTTGCATAACATTTTCGAGCTGCGTAAAGTCATTAAAGAGGTGTTTCATATCATCCTCAGATATTCCTATGCCGCTGTCTTTTACTCTGACATGCAGATTTTCATCGTCGTTATATAGCTCCAGCTGTATGCTTCCTTCTTGGGTAAACTTTATGGCGTTTGAGATAAGATTTACCACAATCTGCTTAAACATCTGAGGGTCGCTCTGGTATTTTTTATTTTCAAAGTTATCAAATATAAAATCAAATTTGATATTTTTATCCTTAGCCAAAGGAGAGAGCATGTTGTAGCTGCTTTGAACTATATCAAAAATATTAACGCTCTCAATATGCGCTTCCATCTTGCCGGCTTCAATCTTGGCTATGTCTAAAATCTCATTTATCATACCAAGAAGATATTGGGCAGAGGATTCTATATTTTTGATTGTATCTTTTTGGTCATCGTTTAGCTCTTCATACTCAATCATAAACTGCGCAAAACCAATAATTGCATTCAGCGGAGTTTTAAGCTCATGCGACATATTTGAGATAAATGCGGATTTTGCCCTTGACGCGGATGTGGTTCTCTCGATTAGTCTGATTCTGTCAAGCTGCAGTGTTATCATAGAAGCGATAGAGTTGAAAAAATCCTGTTCATTTTTATCTTCAAAGCTCTCTATTCCAAGTTCAATTGAACCGAAATATATTTTCTCATCATTCTCAAAATCACTCACATAAAGATTTGTACACTCTTTGTCTGAAGCCCTGTTTTGCTCCTTATTAAAACGCAGATTATCTTTATTTGTCAACTTCTTTATCTCCTGCATAGAGACATCCATACACTCATCTTCGCTCTTTGTCTGAATGATGGTGTTGAAGACTTCGATTAGCTGAGTAAACCTCTTTAGCCTTAGTTTATTCTCCTCTTCGAGTGTCTGAAGTGCGGAGTAGGTAGTTTTTAGCATATTGTTAAAAGAGTGGGTGAGCGTGGCTATCTCATCTTGCGAATTTACGTTTAACTGTGCTGAGTAGTTATGTGTTTTGGTGATGTAGTTGGTTGTGGAGGTGAGCTCTTCAATCGGTTTTACAATATCTCTTGATTGTTTTATGGACATATAAATAATCAGTATAAAAATAATAAGTGACATATAGAGCATAAAACTGATAAAATCATATAAAAACTCTAACGCAACGCCTTTATCTACGGCATAAACTATGCGCCAGTCATCTAAAAAAGAGGATAGTTTTTCATACACGACAACATATTTACTATCTATAATGCTGTTTGTTTTGTTGTAAAAATTTATTTTTAGAGGGATGTTTTCACCTATAATAAAATTATTCTTTGGATTTATTATGTATGAGTGAACGGTATCGTTATGCGTCAGATATGAGTCCAGATTTTTTAGATTGTACTTTAATAGCAAAAATCCTAGCTTTTTTGTCGTGTCAAAAGAGGCATTTATCTGCGAGTACATGTAGAGATACTCATCTTGCACGTAAGCTCCGTACTCTTTTGTATTTAACTCACTCAGGCTATATTTTTTAAGCAATATATTTTTATCAGATGAAGCAACTATCGTAGAGTCTAGTGAGATTGCCATAAAGGTGATATCTAAATTTAAATCCTCTTTCTTTTGGGTTAAGAGCCTTGAGATTCTTTTGTCGATATCCTCCGCCAAGAGGTCATCCATCAAATCAAGAGAGCTTAGAAATCTTACCTCTTTTGTTAGGCTAACAAGATGGTTATCAATAAGTTCTATTACGACTTTGGTTCTCTCTAATTGTTCGTCAATAGTTTTGTTTACTATTTTTGTTTCACTTAAAAAAAGGGTATAAATCAGGAGTGTCAGAAACGGCAAAAAACCTATAACTATAAAAATAGAGAGCAGTTTGTTGCGCAGTGATTTTTTTAAAAAATCAAACATCTTGAAGTTTTTCTTTAATTTCTAAGATTTCATCCAAACTCTCCATAAATATTTCAACTACCTTTGGATTAAAATGCAAACCTGAGTCATTTTTGATAATTTCAAGAGTTTTCTCTAAAGTAAAAGCTCTCTTATAAGGTCTTTCGCTAAGAAGTGCATCAAACACGTCAACAACCGCAACTATGGCGCCGCTAAGGGGGATATCATCACCAGCAAGAGCATTCGGATAGCCTTTGCCGTTATATTTTTCATGATGAGTGTGGGCTATCTCTGCCGCCAGCCTAAGAAGAGGCGTCTCTTTTTGAGAGAGTATTGAGTAGCCGATGGCAGAGTGCTGTTTCATTATTTCAAACTCATCATCATCGAGCTTGCCCGGTTTTAAAAGTATATTGTCGGCAATGCCTACTTTTCCTATGTCGTGCATAGGAGACGCCAATCTCATAAGTTCGACATCTTCACTGCTCCATCCCAGTTTTTTGGCGATTAGCGCAGCCATTTCACCTACTCTAAGAGTATGGGCTGAAGTTTCATTGTCTCTATACTCTGCTGTTTTTCCAAGGATTGAGATAATATCCTCTTCGCTTTTTTGAATCTCTACGAGAGCATCTTGGAGCTCTTTTGTTTTTTTTGCAACCTCTAGCTCCAAGATTTTTTTGTGATCTTTGAGCATATTTTGGTAAACACCGAGTTTGATGGCATTTTTGACCCTAAGGCTAAATTCGACAATGTCATACGGCTTTGTCAAGTACTCATTTGCCCCGAGTTTTAGGCACTTGTGTATAGCCTCTTTGTCTGAGAGAGCAGAGATGACAATGAGCGGAATTGTAGAAAATCTTTCGTCATTTTTGATGATGCTTGTGGCTTCATACCCGTCCATTACAGGCATCATCAAGTCCATCAATATCAAGTCTACTCTTTGTGTATTTAGAATCTCTATGGCTTCTTTGCCGTTTTGGGCTTCGATGACGTTAAAACCCTCTTTGTTTAGTATCTTAGAGGCAACTTTTCTGTTCATCAACTCATCATCACACAGGAGTACGCTGTTCATCATTCGCTCCATCTGTATAAAACCTTTACGCCGCTATCAAGATTGTTGGCATTAATATATCCTATGGCGCCTTCAACATTTTTTACAAAAGCTTTAACGCTCTCCTCTGACTGCATTCCAACAGGCGGTCTTTTTCCAAGATAGTGCTCTTTTGTCCAGTATGACTTTAATCTCTCAAAATTCATCTCTATTATTTTGTTTTCAAACTTTTCTCTTATAGGGTCTCTTGCTCCGAGATTGACCGGAACGGCATTTATATTCTCAATAACGGTTATTTTTTTCAAAAATATCGCCTTAATCTGCGTGGTTGAGAGGTCCTTCATCTTATGGTTTGCAATAACGGCATACTCATCAGCCAACAATATGGTAGATAACATAATAGTTGATAAAAAAATTATGATAGCTGTTTTCATTAGAAAAGCACCGAGAATGAGAATAAAAATTGATTTTGACTGCTTCGTGAGTGAAACTGGTACTCAGATTTTATTGCAATAGGATAGAGCGGTCTGTATGTGTAGCCAAATATCAATATGTCATCGTCAGTTTCATTTACTTTATCATCATATGATTCGACCCTTATGACACCTATATGCTGTTCGTTAAAGCGGTATAGCCCCTGAACGTAGAGTGCATAGTCGGTAGTATAATCATTCTTAGATTTTTGAGAGCCGATTTCAGATAAAATCTGATACTTATGGGATTCATATTTTGCTGAAAGAAGCAGATAGTAAAGGTTGTCTTGAACTGCGTAGCTATCAAGATTGTGAAAATAGCCGCCGTTTAGTTTAAGCGTATAGTCATCTCTCTCGTATGATACGCCAAACCCATAATGCTCATCAATTTTGTAATTATTATACTCATAGCTGATATCATTATTATGTTGAAGCATAACATCAACTTTTAATTCACCTTCGCCGTATGAGATATAAGAGCTGCCAAGCCCTGTTGTGAATTTTGGAAAAAGTATGGACGTGCTCATTGGATTGGATGTTGTTTCTCGAAGGACATTTACAGGCAGCAGGTTCCAAAAACCTATTTGAGAGTTATATTTACCGGCTCTAAGCATATAGTTTTCATTAAAATTATAGTCTAAATAGAGTCTCTCTGTGTACAATTTATCGTTATTCGTACTATCTTTAACGCCATTTTCATGCGTTTCTACATACATCTCTTTAAACTCAAATTCAGCCAGGTATGAGAACTTTTCATAATTCCCATAACCCATAACAGCCACATCATCAACTCTGTATCTGTCAATATCGTCCGTATGTTTGTAGTCAAGTGAAAAGTAGCCGCCTATATAAAGAGGAAGTGAGCCTGCTTGAACCCCTTTGCCCAGCTGATACTCTTCATCAGCGTGCAGAGAGAGAAGAAATATAAAAACAAGAGCAATATAGCGCATAAGAGATTTCCTTTTACTGTTTTATATGTTTAACCACTTCTTTGCCACGCTCTTTAGCGCTTCTGGGTTTTCTGAGGCAAAAAACTCTAACTTTGTCGTATCATATCTTGCAGTGAATTTAAAATCAAGTTCGAGCTGCTCTACGATAGCATCGCCCGAGTGGATTAGAATGGTGTCTTTGCCGAAATAGTTTTGAATCGCATCTGAGATTAGAGGAAAGTGCGTACACCCCAAGATGATGGCGTCTGGTTTTTTAAGGGTGCCAAAGTAGTGTCTAAATGTTGCTTCTAAAATCTCGCCGCTGTAAATCTCCTCTTCAACAATAGGAACAAAGAGTCCTGTTGCCTTTGCCTGAAGGTTGTTAAAACCTTTCTCTTTTAGCCCTATTTCGTAAGCTTTTGAGTTGATTGTCGCTTTTGTTCCAAGGATAAGGATATTTGAGTTTTTATCTTTAAGCGCATTTGATGTTGCCAAGATGCCAGCTTCAACAACCCCTATAACAGGACAAGAGGAAACCTCTCTCATCTCATCGAGCGCGTGTGCGCTCACCGTGTTACAAGCAACTATGATGAGGTCAAGTTCGAAGTTTTTAAAAAATTCTACGGCCTCTATGGCGTAGCGGATAATTGTAGTTTTGTCTTTTATGCCGTAAGGAACTCTTGCGGTGTCTCCAAAGTAGATAATCTCTTCAAAGAGTTTGTTTTGCAAAAGTGATTTAACAACCGTTAAACCGCCGATTCCGCTGTCAAATACACCTACTTTCATTACTGATTCGGGTTCATACTTTCTAAAAATTCTGCATTCGTAGCTTTTTTGCCCATAGTAGTATAGACAAACTTCAGTGCTTCTATTTCATTCTCCTGCTTATGAATCATTTGGCGTAGGATAAATACTTTTTGAAGTATCTCAGGACCGATAAGAAGCTCCTCTTTTCTGGTTCCTGATTTAAGAATATCAATAGCAGGGAAAATTCTTCTCTCAGCGATTTTGCGGTCAAGAACAACCTCTGAGTTGCCGGTACCCTTGAACTCTTCAAAGATAACTTCATCCATTCTGCTTCCCGTATCTATAAGGGCAGTTGCGATGATGGTCAAGCTTCCGCCGTTTTCTATATTTCTAGCGGCACCGAAAAATCTTTTCGGTTTGTGAAGCGCATTTGCATCCACACCGCCCGATAAAACTTTGCCGCTTGATGGTGTTACGGTGTTGTAAGCACGTGCTAGACGGGTGATAGAGTCTAGAAGAATAACGACATTGCGTCCAAGCTCTACGCGTCTTTTTGCCTTCTCAATTACCATCTCTGCGACTTTTACATGGTTTTTTGCGGGCATATCAAAAGTTGAGCTGTAAACATCACCCTTGACGCTTCTCTCCATGTCTGTTACCTCTTCAGGGCGCTCATCAACAAGCAGAACCATCAAATCTATCTCTGGATGATTGTGAGTTATACCGTGAGCAATCTCTTTTAAAAGCTCTGTTTTACCGCTTCTTGGAGGTGCAACGACAAGACCGCGCTGACCTTTGCCAATAGGAGCAAACAGGTCCATCATACGACCGGTTAACCCTTTTTCGCAGTACTCCAGTCTAATCTGTTCTGTCGGATAAAGCGGAGTAAGGTTTTCAAAAAGCGGTCTTTTTTTGCTCTCTTCGGGAGGCAGACCGTTAACAGCTTCTATTTTTATGAGCGCGTAGTATCTCTCTTGCTCCTTTGGAGGGCGAACTTGTCCCGTTACAACGTCTCCGTTACGAAGTGCAAAGCGTTTAATCTGGGTATTTGACACATAGGCATCGTTGATACTCTCATCAAAACTTTTATCAATTGAGCGGATAAAGCCGTAACCGTCCTGCATAATCTCTAAAATACCGCTAAAGAGTATGAAGCCGCCCTGTTCCGTTTGAGCTTTTAAGATTTCAAAGATAAGGTCTTGTCTTTTTAATTCATTCGGATGTTCAATGTTTAACTCAACAGCCATAGCCGTTAAATCTTCTATGCTCTTGATGCGGAGGTCTTCGACGCTTGCGCCCTTTACCGGGTTGTGTGTTCTTGTTTTAGAGTTGGTTTTGTTGTTAGTAGTTTTACGAGGTTGTTGCGGAGTGTTTTCGCTCATAAGATAGCTGCCTTAATGTTTTGAGATTTGCCCTGTGGATTTTACTTGTATGGTGCGTAGGGAAGCGTAAGATGATTTCATACAATTTTTTGATGCCGCAATTTTACACTAATAGAAGTTGTAATGTCAAGTTTTTAATTTTAATGATAAAATTGCACCATAAAAATAAGTACGCTCTGAGCGTGAGTGAGGAAGTCCCCTTGGGGTATAAAATTTTAGTAACAAATGATGACGGATATGAGGCAAAAGGTCTGCTTAGTCTAGTAAAAGCGCTTAGAGAGCTTGAGGGTGTTGAAGTAACCGTTGTAGCCCCTGCAAATGAGAAGTCGGCGTGCGGACACTCTCTTACCATAATCCGACCGCTTCGTTTTATAGGTATAGAGGACAACTTTTTTAAACTCGATGACGGAACGCCGAGCGACTGCGTCTATCTTGCGCTCAGCACGATATTTGTAGATGCAAAGCCTGATTTGCTCATCAGCGGGATAAACCGCGGCTCAAACATGGGTGAGGATATTACATACTCAGGAACGGCGGCGGGAGCAATGGAGGGAGTGCTGCATGACATCCCCTCGATAGCAATATCCCAAGTTATGGATTTCACAGACCCAGACGGTGATTTTACTTTGGCGCAAGAGACGATTAAAAAGCTGGTTTTAAAGATAAAAGATGGTTCGTTTCCGCTTCCAGAGAGGGAGTTTTTGAATGTAAATATTCCGCCCGATATTGATTCAACCGACAATAAAGATGCAAAAATGCTCATAACTTACGCCGGATACAGACTTTATGCAAATGATTCGCATCTGCACAGAAATCCAAGAGGCGAGGAGTACTACTGGCTTGGGCTTCATCCGCTAAACTTCTCAGCCCGCAGAGGCAACGAAGGCATAAGTGACTATGAGGCGATTGCAGACGGAAATATTTCTATAACTCCGATTCATCTCGATATGAGTGCATATAAGAGTATGAACAGGCTCAAAGAGTGGATAGAGCAATAGTGAAGCATGAGCGCATAAAATCCCTTTTAGGCGATGACTTCTCCAAGCTTCAAAATGCAAAAATTTTACTTTTAGGGGTTGGCGGGGTTGGCGGACACTGCCTTGACTGTTTAAGCAGAAGCGGGGTGGGACATATAACCATTGTTGATTTTGACACTTATGACCTCTCAAACCAAAACCGCCAGATGTGGTCGGAGCTTCACGAGGGCGAGATAAAAGTCGAAGCGCTTAAAAAACACTACCCGCATGTAGAGATTATAAACGCAAAAATAGATGAGCAGTGGGTGTGGGATTTTGATTTTGACGAGTATGACGTAGTTCTTGATGCGATTGATGACATCAAAGCAAAACTCGCTCTTGCCCAAAAGTGCTACAAAAAGCTAATCTCATCACTCGGTAGTGCAAAAAGACTTGACCCGACAAAAGTTCACGTTGATGATATTTGGAAAAGCCACGGCGATAAGTTCGGCTCAAAAATCCGTTATGAGCTAAAAAAACGGGGCTTTAACAAAAAGTATAAAGTTATATTTAGCTCAGAGCACGCAAAAGTAAAAGAGAAGGGCAGTTTTGTCGCTGTTACAGGCACTTTTGGGCTTGTTATGTGTGCAGAGGCCGTTAAAAAAATAGTTTCAAAATAAGGAAAAAAATTGTTTGATTTTTTAGATAGTGACTGGTTCAATATAACTTTAGAGGTGATTTTTATCATACTAATCTCTTACGATATAAAGAAATATATTGAAACAAAAAAAAGAGAGTATATAGTAAATATAGTTTTGACCATAGTCTTTGCCGTGTGGACTTTGTACCCGTACTATAACAGTTATGTCGGATGGGATGAGAAGCAAAAAGCAGAGATGATTTCTTCATGCGCCACTAAAGAAGTGCCCTTGGGGCACAAGAACGATAACAATGCCTCACTGTGCGAATGTGTAGATGAGAAGATTTTTAAAGAGTACACTTATGATGAGTACAAAGCGGCAGATAAAAACGGCTCTGATTTTAAAGAGTTTATAACAGAGACTAAAGAGGAGTGCGCGGATGATTCATGGTTTTGATTTAGAGAGTCCACTGGTTTGCGAGGGGATAGTCGGTGACGGCTGCGGAGGCGGGAGAATATTTTTTATAGAAGATGAAACCCTCTACGCCCACGACCCAATCTCAAAAGAGAACAGAATGCTGCTGCAAGGCATAAAAAAAGCAAAAAAAATTAGTAAAAGCAAGTGCATTGTAACCATAGAATGCGAAGATAAGACGATAGAGTTTGATTTGTCACAGATGCAAAAAAAGTAGTAATTATATTAATTTTAGTTAAAATGTATTTGAAAAATAAAAAAAGGCAATAGTGTGGGATTGAAACCAAAGATAGTTAAAGCTAGTGATTTTATAAACCCGCTTTTGTCAAAAAAGAGTGTAGAGCAAGAGAAGTTTGAGAAGTTTCAAAAAGATTTAGAAGCGTACAAAACAAATATACACTCCCAGCATGTTTCAAAACAGAGTGAACCAAACATCGTTTCAAATGCACTCAAACCTTTTTTTGAAAGTCTAGGCTATATTGCGCAAAGTTTTTCTCAAAAAGGGCAAAGCGGCGTTGATTTGGTGCTTATGAGAGAGCATAAGCCTTGCGTTATCATAGAAGCCAAAAAGCATAACGAAACCGACATGATTACCAAAAACTCTCTGCATCAAAAGTCTCTTTATGAAGCTATTTTGTACTTTATGAGAGAGCGAGATGGCGGGAACAATACGCTTTTTCACGTCATTATCACCGATTTTTTTAGCTGGTTTATTTTTGATGCTAAAGATTTTGACAGACTTTTTTGGCAAAGCAAGCAGATAAAAAAGATTTATACGAACTACAAAGACCAATCTATCTTAGGTGATAAAACAAAAGATTTTTATGAAAATATAGCCAAAGAGTTGCCGAACTTAAAAGCAAATTCGAATGATGATTTAGAGATAGAGTGTGCTTACTTTAACTTGCAAGAGCCACAAAAGCCAAAAGATTTGATAGCCATTTACAAGCTTTTAAGCTCAGATGCGCTTTTAAAAGAGTTCAATCCAAACGATGCAAACAGCCTTAACCGTGAGTTTTACTCCGAACTTCTCTATATTTTAGGGCTTGAAGAGATAAAAGATGGCAGTAAAAAAGTTATCCAAAAGGCAAAAGAGCCACAAAGCGGCTCTTTTTACGAAAACATAGCAAATAAACTAACCCAATACAACAGACCAAATGATTTTGAAACCATTATCAAGCTCATCATCATCTGGATAAACCGCATACTTTTTCTCAAGCTTCTTGAGTCTCAAATCGTCTCTTGGAACAAAAACAAAGAGTTTAAATTTTTAAATGCCGATAAAATCAACGATTACGACAAGCTTGAAATGCTCTTTTTTGAGATACTTGCAAAGCGACCAAAGACAAGAAAACATAGAGAATTTGACTACATTCCCTACTTAAACAGTTCACTTTTTGAGATACATGAAAACGAAACAAAGTACCTGACAATCTCAACTTTAGAAGATGACGCAAAGATAAACTACTACTCAAAAACCATTCTCAAAGATGAAAAAAAAGCAAAAAAAAGCGGACAAACTTCAACTCTCGCTTATCTCTTTGAGTTTTTAGATGCGTATGACTTCGGAAGTACAAGCGATGCAATCGCCAATGAATCGACATCGCTTATAAACGCTTCTGTTTTGGGGCTTATTTTTGAAGAGATAAATGGCTACAAAGACGGAAGTTTTTATACGCCTAGTTTCATAACGATGTACATGGCAAGGGAATCTTTGCAAAAAAGCATTATAGAAAAGTTCAACACTGCATTTATTATTGAAGCTTCAAACTTCAATGAACTTA
>DAIDMU010000062.1 GCA_027448805.1 Sulfurimonas sp.
TGCTTATTTTTGCCGTGGCTTTTACATTTTCGCTCATCGTCTCATTGTCATTTAAAAGCTCTTCTATTTTCTCAATGGCATAAATAATCTCGATAAGTCTTGCGTAGTGGTAGTAGAATGAGTTTAAAACAGGTTTGCCGCCACCAAGCGCCTTGAACTTTTTAAGCTCTTCATCCGCCAAAGGAGTGCCGCAAGTTTTGGCGATGTTTAGTCTTGCGAGCGCTCCGACTCTGTACATTCCATTCTCATAGCCAAGCGGTTTGTAGTACGGAGATTTTAGGTAGCTGTCCTCTTCCACCGCTTCGCCGATAAACTCTCTGTAATCTTGCGGATTGATTTTATCTTTGAGAATATTTCCATCGCTGTCCATAAAACAGAGCGTTCCGTCATAATGTTCAAGCGTTCTGTTTTCATTTGTAAGTGCCATAAAGAGAGAGGGAAAAGTTGCAAAAGCGTCTATCTCTTTTTGAAACTTATGAAGATTTGTTTTAAAAAACTCTAGCGCACTTTGTGCTATTTTCATCATATCCGGGATTTGTGAGAGTATTGCCTCTTTTTGGCTTGGTTCGATTTTGTGAGCAACTCCGCCTGGTACTATTCCTGTCGGATGTATTCTTTTTCCCGCCAACTCCTCTATGATTTTTTGCCCGAATGCTCTTAGATTTATGCCGTCTCTTGCCATTTGAGGATGTGTCTGCATCATCTTAAAGATATTTCTATCCTCTTTTGGCGCGTCAAAACCGTAGATAAAATCGGGACTGGAGAGGTGAAAAAAGTTTAGCGTATGCGACTGAAGCAACTGCGCAAGGTTTATGATTTTTCGTATATTTATGCCCGCTTGCGGCGGAGTAACGGCTAAAATCTCATCTATGGCTTTAGTGGATGCTATAACGTGGCTAACGGGACAGATACCGCAAGTTCTCGCAGTAAGGGCTGGCATCTCGGTGTATAGCCTCCCCTCGCAAAACTTCTCAAATCCGCGGTATTGTGTTACATGCATCTTTGCATCTTCTACTTTGCCGTTTTCATCAAGGTCGATTGTTATCTTTGCATGCCCCTCGATTCTCGTTACGGGGTCGATTATGATTTTTTTATTTTCCATAACTATTTCCCAAACCTTGTGAGAGAGTGTACATTTATCTCTCTACCCTCTATGAGTGCTTTTAATATCTCATATATTGCATCTGAGGGGGTAGGGCAGCCCGGAAGAAAATAGTCTACATGTACAACTTCATGAAGCGGCAAAACCTTCTCTAAAAGTTTGGGAACTATCTTGGAGGGGTACTCTTTAGTCTCGTTTATATCTGCCAAATCTAAATAACCCCTCTCTAAAACCGCATCACTGCCAAAGAGGTTTTTCATAGCCGAGACATTTCCAGTAATCGCACAATCTCCAAGAGCAAGTATGAGTTTTGAGTTCTCTCTTATCTTCTTTATCATCGCTATGTCGTGGTCGGTGCTTAGTGCACCCTCTACAATGGAGAGATCAACATCTTGGGGAAACTCTTTAGCATCTACATAAGGGCTGTAAACAAGGTCGATGTAAGGTGCGAGCTCTATCAGCTTTTCGTCCATATCGAGTATGGACATGTGACATCCGGAACAGCCATCAAGCCAGAGAGTTGCAAGGCGTAATTTTTTTGGAGAGTCTTTTGTCATTTTTACCTACTTGTTTTTTAATAATTCAAACAGTGCTGTATTTACGAAATAGACATCTCTGCCCATTTTTATGCTTTTGAGAATTCCAATATTTTCCATCGATTTGAGATACGATGATGCTGTTTTCCTTGTAATCCCAAGTGTATCAACTAAGAAACTTATTTTTGTATAAGGATGCGAAAAAAGAAGTTCAAGCAAATCTTTTGAGTATATTCTTGCAAGCTCTTTTGAGAGTTTTTCTTTTGTGCTTTCCATCAAAATATTGATGTCGTTGATGAGCCTGATACTGTCTTTGGCAGTCTCTTCCGCGCCTGTAAGAACGTATAGTATCCACTCTTCCCATGCCTCTTTTGTGCGTACTTCATTTAGAAGCCTATAGTAATCATTTTTGGTTTTGATGATATAAGAGCTCATATACAAAATAGGAAGTTCGAGCAGTCCGTAAAGCATCAAGAAAAGAATATTGATGATTCTTCCGGTTCGTCCGTTGCCATCATAAAATGGATGAATGGATTCAAATTGGTAGTGAATAATTGCCATCTTTACCAGTATGTCAAAATCATCCAAATCTGGATTATTGATATAGTGTTCTAGGTTATCCATTAGAGTTTGAATATCCGCCGGATTTTGAGGCGGTATATAGATTATTTCGCCGCTTTTTTCATTTTTGAGCACTGTTCCGCTTTGGGTTCGCATGCCTGCTTGATTTTCTTCTAAAATCTGCTGGATCTCTACGATATGTTTTTTGAGCAGCAGACTGTTAGTTTTAATTAGCTCAAAACCTCTATAAAGTGCTTCACGGTATCTTTGCACCTCTTTTACTTGATGAGAGATATTTGCGCCGCCCAAATGTGCACGGTAAAGCTCATCGTGCGTTGTGATGATATTTTCTATTCCTGATGAGTCTTTTGCTTCTTGAAGTGAGAGTGCATTGATGAGTATGCTTTGGTTCGGTATAGAGCGAGCAACACCTTTGAGTTCGGCAAGTGCTTTGTTGGCACTGATGATTTTTTTGAGAACACCCTTTGTTTCCAACTCTTTGTGTATCGGCAATTTTGGAGGAATGTACTCTTTTTGCATTTTTTACACCTGTGGTTTGAATATGGGTATTATTTGCATTATTTTACCCAAATCTTTTAAGTATGTGTTATTTTTTTAAATTTTTACCCATATTTATATAAACATCTAGAGGTAATAAGTGTTTTAATTATCTCTGTTGTAAAGAGAATAGTATAACAAACTTTCTACAAAATTAATTCTGCAAACCTCTCTCTAAATTCGCTCTCGTTTGCGTGGTTGTAAAAAGGAAGTCCAAAAAGTTTATAACATGAGTTTTCATAAAGCTTAAGACCATTTTCGTTTATATCCTCTAACACTAAACTATTTTGAGCCGTAAGCTTTGTAATATCTTCTAAAAACTCATTTTTCCACTTCTCTGACGAGTTTTCAAACCCATCTTTTGCGTCTTTTGTCCAGTCGCCCTTTGGCTCACAAAAAATCTGATGAATACAATCATTTACATCTTTTAAAAGCAGTACAAAATCAGGCTCAAACCTCGCCCCGTCTCGTAGTTTATCAAAACTGTAAATCTCAAATGCTTTTTCATTTCGTATAAGTTTTACGACTTTGTATTTTGTTTTTAACTCGTCTGAAACTTTGAGTATAAAGTCCGTAAAGTGCCTCTCTTCACTCGTTCCGCCATGTGATTCAAAAACATACCAATCATCTAAAACATCAATGCGGCTATCGCTATCTTTTAATTTTACGGTTTTTTTAGGAGGTATTTTTTCGCTGATTCGCACAGGATAAAACTCACGGCTGCCGATATGCTCTTTCGCATTTTTTACTATCTTGCTCTCGATTTCATTTAAAAGTTCAAGGATATATTTTATCTTTACCTCATCACTTAGCTCAAACTCTTTTGTCGTGTAAAAAGCAAAATCCACACATCCTAGATAGTCATCGCTTGTGATAAACTCGCTTATACTTTTTAGATTTATAAAGTACCTCTTTAGGCTTTCAAAATAAAAAAACGTTTTTTTATTTATCGCAACACGCACCAGATTTTTATCAATCTCTTTGATTTTAAATTTTGCTATTTTGTTAAAATTTGCCTCTTTTATCTCTTCATCAAAAACTTTTAGCTCATGTGTGGTGTTGTCAATATACCTTTTTTGCGTTTTATAAGAGTTGCCGACATAGTCACTAATACCTTTTATTATGCCTTTGTCTTGAGGTACTTTTTTGTTCACAAACACCACGCCGTTTTTGTAAAGCTCATCTTCTAAAAAGCTCTGTTTTAACTTTAGCTCGACGGTTTTGCCCTCATCGTCCGCATCATCAAGAAGCCCGATTTTTCTAAGCTCTTTTGTTAGCGTTGCTATGTAGTCACTTTGATTTACGCTGTAAAAGTGCATTTCCTCCAAAACTCTTAAAGGGTGTTCAAACTCTTTGTCAAACTTTCTTTTATATCTGTCTTCATCTTTATACGCAAAAGGAAAGTATCTCGCCCCTCTCCCAATAAGCTGCGCTTCGCTGATAGTGCTTTTTGTATTTTTTTGCATCTCGTCAAGTTTGACTATATCAAAAAGGTTTAAAACATCCCAACCCTCATTTAAGATATCCACCGCAAAAATGGCTCTTATTTTATTTTTTGCATCTTCAAGAGAGTTGAGATATGCTAGTTTTTCATCTTTATCTTTTACTTTTGAGTGGATAACCAAGCAGTTTGATTTTTCAAAACCGTATTTTACATTTTGCACAAAACCTTTTTTATCACTCACTATTTTTTCTAGCTCTTTTATCGCTCTTATATCCGATATTTTAAAAATTGCATCAATATCTTCTACTCTCAACTCCTCTATAAGTTTTACAAACGCATCAAACACCGCGTCGATATTTTCTGTATTTTTTACGGTTTTAAACATAATGACGGGTTTTATGCTTAAGTTTAACTCTTTTTGAGCGGTAAGCCTTCTGTATTCGCTTACCATCACCGCCGATAAAATCCGCTCTTTATCTTCTAAGCTATCGCTTATGAGTTTGATATCTTTGGAGTATCTGTCCTCTTTAAACTTTACAAGCGGATAATCGGCGATGATTTTATCTCTATATTTTGCACCTATCTTCTTATCTTCCAAATCTTGCGTAGCGGTAAACTCCAGTAAAATATTTTCTTTGTTGGTGTTTAGCAGATTTTTGGTAGTCTGCTCCCAGTTTTGCTCCGTCTCTTTTTCGGTTTTTGTATTTGCGTTTAAGTGGTGCGCTTCATCGGCGATAAGGACGATTTTTCTCTCTTTAAAGTCGGCGTATGTGATGGAGTTCTCTTTTATAGTAGTCTCCAAATCGCTATGCAGTTTGTTTATGGTCGTAAAGAGGATATTTATATCATCGCTTTTTGAACTCTCAAATGTATCGCCTATAAGATTTATGCTTACTTCTTTATTGTTTATAAGGATTTTTTCTTTAAAGAGATACTTTGATGAGTATCTATCCGCAAGATTTGCTTTTGTTTTTGTGATGATGTTATTCGTGTTTACGAAAAATATAAAATCTCTGTATCCCATCTCATACAGATACAAAATAGACGAAGCGATAATATTCGTTTTACCGCTCCCGGTTGCCATGTGAAAAAGCAGGTGTTTATGCGGTATCTTTTTATACTGTGCATCTTCACAAAAAAATATAAAATTTTCTAAAGCTTTTAGTTGATATTGCCTCAATGGCTGTTTTAAATTATCAACTATACTTTTTGGTATTTCATCTTTTAAATAACCTCTATTTTTAAGAAATTCTATACCGCCCTCAAGCTCTTTATATAAAAGTTTACTCATTTTCAATTCCGTAAAACTTTTTATTTATCGTTATCTCTTCTTCTGAAATGCCATACTCCGCATCTTCTATCTCTACAAACGGTAGATAGTGCATATTTTTGTTGAGTTTGCCAATCTCTGCATCTTTAAAAGTCTCAATTTGTTTAAGTTCAGCGTAGATGAAACTGCCCTCTTGATTTTTTTCTATAACCTTTTTTACTCTCTCACATGTTATGTCTTCTATGTAGTCCATCTGCTCTATGAGTATAAATTTTAGGTTTTTATTTTGCTCTTTGTTGATGTCCAAGACGGCATGAGCAGTTGTACCGCTACCACCAAAAAAATCCATAATGGTGTCATTCTCTTTAACTTGAACTATATTTATAATATGCTCAATCAACTCTTTTGGTTTAGAAAATGAAAAATTTATATTCATTCCACTAAGTGTGGATGTAGCACTTGAATTTATAAAATTATCAAATAAGTTTGATGGTATATTTCCTTTTTTTATCGCATCATTTAAGTATCTTTTTGTATATACATTCCATTTTGCCTGATTTCCATTTTCATCTAAAAGAGGTGAGTTTTTTGTTTTTTTGAATACTAGCAAATGTTTATCTTTCAAATATTTTTCTTTGCTCCATCTCCATCTTTTTTCACCTTCTCGCTGAACTTCATCTAATACAAAACAGGGTGGAATTACTTTAGTTCCATCTGGACAATCAATAAAATATTTCTGTGCTGGTCTAATATCATCAAGCGATGATTGATAAAGCGATTTACTATCTTCATACTTTTCGCCTTTTCTTTTACCTTCTATTTCTATTTTTGTAAATTTACTTTCATCAATAGGAATTTTAAAACCTTGCAAATTATTTTTATTTTTTGAATAGCATAAAATATAATCTAAAGTTGGAGAAAAAAATTCTCCTAAATCACTTCCTTTTTTTTGAACTCTAGATACTATTCCTAATCTATTGTTCGGAAAAATTTCATTCATTAGAATTTCTGTATATGCTTGAGAATCCTCGCCAATATGAACAAAAATAACTCCATCCTCACTCAAAAACTCCCTCGCGACTTCAAGGCGATTTTTCATAAATGTTAACCATGTAGATAGTTTGAAATTTGAGTTATATAGAAATGTATCACTATCTCTTTTATCATTAAAATAGTACGGCGGGTCGATGTAGATGAGCTTTACTTTTCCTGCATATTTTTTCTTTAGAGTGTGAAGTGCTATAAGGTTGTTGCCTTTTATGATTAGGTTGTCGTTTGCGGTTATCTCTGTTGGGGTGGATTGCTCTACTGCAAGGAGCGAGGCTAAAGCCTCACTTCCTGATGGAGCTGCGACTTTAGTCGGAGCTGAAAACTTCTTAAAATTTGTAAGTGCTTTAGGCTCAAAAAGTCTGTCTATCTCATCACGGCTTAGTATCTCGTTGTAAAAAACTTCATTTTTTTTATCATCGTCTTTGCTCTGTCCGCCCTCTAAGATGCAATCTTTATGAGGCCATGCAAGCACGACATCGTCAAACTTTTTGATAAAGTTGTCTTTTTTTATAAGCCCGATTTTGTTTGTGTAGCTCGTATATGAGTTTTTAGAAAACTCGTTCATGGTAAAAAACTCTATAAGCCTGTTTTGGTTGAGCACATAAATATCTTCCACTTTTGTAAAAAACTGCTCTTTTGCTTTTGCATCGCTCAAAAGCAATTTCACTAAATCAATATCAATATTTTCTACCGCTTCAAGTACGCCAAGTACAAAAATATTTTCATCCTTATCGCAAAATTTTTCACTCTTTTTTAGTAACTCTTGCATGTGTTGGATTATTTTTAAAGGCATGTATTTCTCATTTTTTAAGTTTTTTAGGATTTTAATTCCGAAAATAGTTTTTATTATATACATATAATTCCTATTTTAAAATAAATTACATACAAATGATTCCGAATTTTTTTAGAATATTTTTTTGTGTAGAGTTTTTGAATGAAACTAACACAGCAAGATATGGCAAGATTATTTGATATTGACCCTAGAACACTCAGAAACTGGCGTAAAGATAAGCCATATTTATATGAAATAATCATTAAAGGCTTTGCATTTGAGGAAGCTGTTAAAAAAGCTCAACAAAACGCTGATGAGCTAAAAGCTTTAGAAGAGCAGTTTAAAGCAAAGAAGTAGTTTTTATTAAAGCATCATAGTTTTTGTACACTTTTTTCGTTTGTACTAAACGCTAACTCTTTTAGTTCATTATCAAAGTAGGATAGTACCTCATAAGTCTCATTAAATATTAGATTATAGTTGTCTTTATTGATAACCTTTTCGTAATGAAAAACTCTATTACGAAAATTTCGAATGTGGTTTAGCTCTTTATAAATAATCTCTCTATTAATAAGCTTATATTCTGATTTTGGCAGATTTGGAAAAATCCTTCTAAGCCCTTTAATACGCAATTTTTTATCATACGGTTTTTTAAATAAATTTACCCAGAAGCCAAATGAGAGTTCTGCGATAATCTTGTTTTTAGAGATATGCTCTCTTCTGCCGAGTAAAACATTTTTTGCTTCTTCCACTTTTCTAATGCTGTCTTTTGTTAGAAAGGTTGTATCTTCATACCAGTCAATTCCTGCTTCCACGCTAAAAAAATTGTTTATTGCATTACGAAGAGCAATTTCAAGCACCGACAATGGAATATAAGAGCTTTTTGAAAAAATCAAATTTTCAACATACTCATCTATGCCTTTATAGCTTTCTATGCGTTTTTGGCTTATAAAGTCATCTATTAAGGTTTGTTTCATTGTAATTTGCCTATACTTCTGCCGTAATTCCCTCGTAAGCCTTCATCCTTGAGATTTAGCCGAGGGTTTTTAATAAAAATCTTCATTTGATATTTATCCTGCCTAATTTATTTATTATTTTTAAAAACCATATAAAAATTCTTGATTAAACTACTTTCACTCGTATTGTATGTAATTTGAAGTAAAAATTTTATAATAAAAAGCGTCACTAATAAGGCACTATGTCATCCAAAATTTAAAGCATTAATTTTAGAAATTATTTACCCTTGCTTTTAATAAGTTCCGTAATAATCTCTCTCTTTTTGATGACCTCTTCTTCGCTTATATCTTTTTCATACAGCGCACCGGTCGGGCATACATAGACGCATTTGCCGCAGCTTGTGCAACTCTGCGAATCAGCCCACGGCTCATCCATATCATGCACTATTCTCATATTTAGTCCTCTGCCTGCGAGATCAAGTGCATGAGCGCCCTCAATCTCATCGCAGACGCGGATGCATCTTGTGCAGAGTATGCATCTGTTTGGGTCGTTTACAAAGTTTTTATGTGAAGCGTCTATCTCAAATCTTTGGTTTAGGTATGGCACTTGGCTATGCTCTAGTTCAAGCTCTACCGATTTGTTTTGCAGTTCGCAGTCTCCGTTTGCAACGCAGGTAGAGCATACGTGAGAGCGCTCGCTAAACATCATAGAGAGTATCATCTTCCTTGCGGCTTCTATCTGGGGTGAATTTGTGGTTACTTCCATCCCCTCTTTTATCTTTGCTGTACATGCCGGAGTAGGTTCATGGCTCCCCTTTATCTCTACTATGCACATTCTGCATGAGCCCACACAGCTAAGTCCCTCTAAGTAGCACATAGTTGGAATCTCGATGTTGTTGTCGCGTGCAACTTCCAAAATTGTTTGGTTTGATTGTCCCGTGACGCAGATATCGTTTATTTTAAAGCTTTTAACTCTTACTTTTTCTCTAATCATCTTTAATCCCCGCTAGATACTCATCTTCAAAGTATCTTATTGTGCTTAAAACCGGATTTGGCGCAGTCTGTCCAAGCCCGCAAAGACTGGTACTTTTTACTATTTTGCACATCTCTTTAAGCAGTTCAAAATCTTTTTTTGTAGCCTCTTTTTTTATAAACTTATCCAAAAGAAGTGTTAGTTCGGTTGTTCCTACACGACACGGCGTGCACTTTCCGCACGATTCGCTCCTGCAAAAGTCCATAAAGAAGCGCGCAATCTCA
>DAIDMU010000063.1 GCA_027448805.1 Sulfurimonas sp.
AAGCTACCTTGTGAACAACGCAGGGATTACAAACGACAAGCTCGCACTCAGAATGAAGAGTGAAGATTTTATGTCGGTAATCAATGCAAATCTTCTCTCATGTTTTGTTGGTTGTCGCGAAGCTATGAAAGTGATGAGAAAGAAGAAGTTCGGCTCTGTGGTAAATATCGCATCAATCGTCGGTGAGACCGGAAATGCGGGTCAAACCAACTACTCTGCTAGCAAGGGCGGCGTTATTGCCATGACAAAGAGTTTTGCGCTTGAGTCAGCTTCTAGCGGTATTCGCTACAACACTATCACTCCGGGCTTTATCGCAACAGAGATGACGGATGTTTTAAGCGATGAGGTAAAAAACAGTTTTACTTCTAAAATCCCGATGGGTCGTTTTGGAAACCCTGCCGAAGTAGCGGAAGCTTGTGCATTTTTACTCTCAGACCACTCAAGCTACATTACAGGCGAGACGCTCAAAGTAAACGGCGGAATGAATATGGCATAAGCCAAAATGAGACGCATTCTTTGGTTTAGAAGAGATTTAAGAGTGGAGGACAATCCGCTCTTGTCTTTTGGCGGAGAGGTTCTCCCCATATTTATATTTGATGAAAACATCCTAAAAGAGCTTCCAAGGAGTGACAAAAGAGTCGGTTTTATTTTTCTGCATGTAGAAAAATTAAAAGTTGATTTGCAAAAGATAGGACTCGATTTAAAGATTTTTTACGGCAAACCAGAAGAGATTTTTGAATCCTTCAAAGGCTTTGACGAAGTTGTGGCATCAGGCGATTACGACGCATACGCAAAAGAGCGTGACACAAAAATTTCTCATATAATGCACTTTCGTTATCTAAGCGACACTTACATATTTAAACCAAAAGATGTGCTCAAAGAAAATAAAGAGCCCTATCTTGTTTTTACTCCTTTTTATAAAAAAGCAAGAGCGATTCTCTCTGGTAAAAATATCGATGAGGTAAAAATAGCAGAACATATTTTGGTGCAAGAGGATTATGAAGGCATTCAAATAAAAGGTAAAATAGTTGCATTAACGCTTGACAATTTGGGATTTATGCAAGAAAATATCAAGATAGTAAGCCCACATACAAAGCTGGAAGCGTTTTTAGAAAAGATAGATGCCTATCAGGAGAAGCGGGACTATTTGTCGGTTGATGCGACTTCAGCTTTAAGTGTTGATTTGCGTTTTGGAACTATCTCTATGAGGGCCGTTCTAAGAGCTCTTTTTTCTTTAAAAGGTGCAGATGTAGAACCATTTATCAGACAGCTTATCTTTAGAGATTTTTACGCCTATCTTCTTTTTCATATTCCGACACTGCAGTTTCAAAACTACAAACACAACTTTAACGGCGTAGAGGATGAGGCAAAATTCAGAGCTTTTTGTGAAGCAAAAACTGGCGTGCCTATCGTTGATGCGGGTATAATAGAACTGCTGCAAACGGGACAGATGCATAATCGTGTACGCATGGCAGTTGCTTCCTTCTTTACCAAAGACCTGCTTCTTCCGTGGCAATTGGGAGAGAGATTTTTTGCTTTGCATCTGCTTGACTATGACTTAGCGAGCAACGCGCTTTCATGGCAGTGGAGTGCAGGAACGGGAGTCGATCCGCAGCCATACTTTAGAATTTTTAACCCTTACTTGCAGAGTAAAAAGTTTGATAAAGAGGCAGTTTATATAAAGAGATGGCTGCCGCAGCTGAATGACTTAAAGCCTAAAAACATACATGACGAGCAATTTTTGCTAAATGCCACAATCAAAAATTATCCAAGACCTGTAATTGTGCATAAAGAGGCAAAAGATAGAGCACTTAATTACTATAAAAAAAATGCTGTATAAAGTAGATAGAAGATGGAATAGGCTCTTTTTTTCTTTATGAATTGTTAGTTTATTTAAGCTAAATATGCTATAATTACGAGATTTTACACATAAAACATAGGAGCTAGAATGGCACTTTTAGACGATATTAAAGAAGTAGTAGTTGAGCAATTAAGCGTTAGCGCTGATGAAGTTAAAGAGGACTCAAAGTTTGTTGAAGATTTAGGTGCTGATAGCCTTGATGTAGTTGAATTAGTAATGGCGCTTGAAGAGAAATTTGATATTGAAATTCCTGATGATGAAGCAGAAAAAATTCAAACTGTTAGAGACGTAGTTAATTATATCGAAAGCAAATAGTTATCTAAAAATTCTACTGAGGAATCCTCAGTAGTTAATATTTTTTAGTGGTCAGTTTTTCTGGTTTCTAAAAAGTATTTTATATTTATACGGAGATATTAATGAAAAGAGTTGTAGTTACCGGATTAGGCATGATAAATGCAGTTGGAAATGATAAAGAGAGTTCTTTTAAAGCTATGTGCAATGGCGAATGTGGGATAGATACTATTACTCTTTTTGATCCAGAGAATTACAGCGTAAAAATTGCAGGTGAAGTTAAAGATTTCGACCCTGAGACTGTTATGTCTCCAAAAGAGGTTAAAAAGGCTGACAGATTTATTCATCTTGGTTTAAAAGCGGCTCAAGAGGCGATGCTTGATGCTAAGATTCCTGAAGGTACCGATATGGATAGATTTGGCATAAGTGCCGGTTCTGGCATCGGAGGGCTTCCGTCTATTGAGAAAAATTCTATAATTATTGAAACTAAGGGTCCAAAAAGAATAAGCCCATTTTTTATTCCCGGCGCTCTTGTAAATATGCTTGGCGGTTTTGTATCTATTGAGCATGGAACAAAAGGTCCGAACCTCTCAAGCGTAACAGCTTGCGCTGCTGGAACTCATGCTATAAGTGAAGCCGTTAAAACAATTGTTTGCGGCGGTGCAGACAAGATGTTGGTAGTTTCAGCCGAGTGCGCGATAACAGGGGCAGGTGTAGGCGGTTTTGCTTCTATGAAAGCACTTTCAACAAGAAATGAAGAGCCGAAAAAAGCTTCTCGCCCGTTTGATGCAGATCGTGACGGTTTTGTTATGGGTGAGGGTGCCGCTGCGCTCGTATTGGAAGTATATGAAGATGCGCTTGCGCGCGGAGCAAATATCTATGGCGAGATTATTGGATTTGGTGAAAGCGGAGATGCAAGCCACATAACGACACCAAGCCTTGACGGTCCGGCCCGTGCAATGAAAGCTGCATACAATATGGCCGGCAAACCTAAGCTTGATTACGTAAATGCACACGGAACAAGTACGCCTATAAATGACAAAAACGAAACAGCTGCCGTTAAAGAGCTTCTTGGCGGTAAAGAGAACTGTCCTCCGATGAGTTCGATTAAAGGACAAATCGGTCACTGTCTTGGCGCAGCAGGCGGGATAGAGGCTGTTGTATGTCTGATGGCTATGCGTGATGGAATAATTCCTCCGACAATCAACCATGAGACACCTGATGAAAATTGTGATTTAGATATCGTTCCAAATAGCGCTAGAAAAGCCGAGTTGACTACTGTAATGAGCAACTCGTTCGGTTTTGGCGGGACAAACGGCGTTTTAATCTTTAGAAAAATCTAAGTATAAGGATCCAGATTTGGCAACATATTTAGATTTTGAACATAAAATAAAGTTTATTCAAGAGGATATCATATCTGCGCAGGTTCGTCATGATGACGGCGCAGTTGAACTGCTCAAGGAAAATTTGGATAAAGAAGTTTCAAAGATATTTAACAACCTCTCTCCTTTTCAGCAGCTTCAATTGGCACGCCATGTTGACAGACCTTATGCGCTTGATTATATCAACTTGATCATGAGAGACAAGTATGAGATACACGGAGATAGACACTTCCGTGATGATGCAGCTATCCTTTGCTACTTGGGTTATATCGGCGGTGAAAAAGTTATGGTCATCGGCGAACAAAAGGGTCGCGGCACTAAAAATAAGATAAAAAGAAATTTTGGTATGCCTCATCCTGAGGGGTATAGAAAAGCCTTGCGTGCTGCAAAACTGGCTGAAAAGTTTAATATACCTCTTCTTATGCTCATTGACACTCCGGGTGCATATCCAGGTATCGGAGCAGAAGAGAGAAATCAGAGCGAGGCGATTGCCAGAAACCTCTTAGAACTTGCCGACCTTAATACTCCTACAATCTCCATAGTAATCGGAGAGGGAGGAAGCGGAGGAGCTCTTGCTATCGGAGTTGCCGATAAATTGGCTATGATGAGATACTCTGTATTTAGCGTTATCTCCCCTGAGGGTTGTTCCGCAATTTTATGGAATGATCCCGCAAAAGCTGAAGCCGCAACAAATGCAATGAAGATTACGAGCGGTGATTTAAAAGAGCTTGACCTTATAGATGATATTATCGATGAGCCGTTAATAGGCGCTCACAGAGACAAAGACGGCGCTGCTGCTGCAATCGGCGAGTACTTTTTAACAGAGCTTGCAAAACTTCGCGAGATGTCTAGCCAAGAGAGAATGGATGCCAGATATAAAAAGCTTATAGGCGTCGGAGCTTTTAGCGAGTAGTTACTCTTGACTCTCCAAGAGAGGGTCAAATTTCGGTCTTTTCAATCTTTTTGCCTCTTTTGAGAATCTTATAAGATCTTCAACACTCACTACACTTTCATCATTCAAATTAGCAAGTGATAATTTAAAAAGTTCATAAGTCGTCATTACGTCACTCATAGCTCTGTGATGAATTGCGTCTGGATTTAGATTAAACGAGACATTTAGATACGAGAGAGCATATCTATACGATTCAATGGTTCTCTCTGCTAAAAAGAGTGAGCACAAGCTTCTGTTTAGAAGCGGTGCCAAACCAATCTTTTGCATACTTAAAGATATGAATTTGTAGTCAAATTTTACATCATGCGCAACAAAAACAGCATCGCCTAAAAAAGTTTTAAAATCATACATAACTTTTTTCAAGCTCGGTGCATCCTTTGTGTCTTCAACAGTTATGCCTGTTATCTCCGTGATATGCGGATTTATTTCTTTGCAGTTGACAAGCGACTCGTAACTGTCGATAATTTTGCCGTTTTTAACTTTTACGGCAGCAATTTCTATAATTTGGTGTTTATCTATTATTGACCCGTTTGTCTCAATATCAACTATACAAAATATTGCATCATTTATTGGGATGAATTTCGTAGCAAAATAAAAAGAGCCCTGATGTTTTACAATCTCCAAGCCCTGCGAGTGCCAAAGCTGGAGTAAAAAATCTAAATCTTCATCTAACTGCTCTTTTAGTGTTTTTAAAGAGAGACCTTTAGTTGATAATTTATGAATACTTTTTGCGTCTAGAGAGAAGTTTGGTTCATCAAGAATCATAAATTATTGCTTTGCATTTTTTATAAATTCTCTAACTTTAAATGCATCCTTTTTGCCATAGGAGAGCTCGACGCCGCTGCTTACGTCAACTCCGTAAAAGCCGTATTTTTTAACCGCTGCCACGTTTTGCGGATCAAGGCCGCCTGCAAGGATTATTTTAGAGCAATCAACCCCGTCAAACCACTCTAAATTCAGTCTTTTTCCGCTTCCGCCGAATGATTCGCAGTAGGCATCTACAAGCCTGTACTCATTGCTAAATTGCAAAATATCATAAGCTTCTTTGGCGCGAATAACTTTTATGTAAGGAACGAACAATTGTTCGTATAGCTTCTCTGGAGCTTCAAAGTGTATCTGTGCGAGTGTTGCTCCGGCTTCTTGGCAGTATGAGTTTATTATTTGAGCGTCGCTGTTTACAAAGAGGGCAACTTTTTCCACAAACGGAGGCAGCTTTTTTATGATGGCTCTAGCCTCTCTCGGTGAAATATATCTGGGTGAATTTTCATAAAAAACAAAGCCTAGAGCATCTGCTCCTGCTTCTATTGCTATCATCGCATCTTCATAAGATGTAATTCCGCAAATTTTACTTCTCATACTTTAAGTGACTCAATCGCTTCTTTTTTGTCTGCATGATTAAATACATAGCTTCCAGCAACCACAATATCAACACCGGCATCTTTTAAGAGATGAATATTTTTGTTACTGACTCCGCCGTCAACCTCAATAAGGCAGTTTGGGTTTATTCTGTCTCTCATAGCACTTAATTTTTTTGCTTTTGGTATAACGGTATCTATAAAACTCTGTCCGCCAAAACCGGGATTTACGCTCATCAGCAAAACCATATCCAAATCCCCAAGCAGATACTCGATAGCTTCAGGCGGAGTATGAGGATTGAGTACAATCGCAGGTTTTATGCCAAGCGAACGAATCTTTTGGATAAGTCTATGAGGATGCTTTTCTTCCTCTATGTGAAAAGAGATATACTCGGGTTTTAAAGGTGCGAAGAGGTCTACAAAAAAAGTGTTGTTTTCAACCATAAGATGGATATCAAGAGGTTTTGTTGCACATGCTGCAATTGCAGAGACTACGACGGGCCCGATGGTCAGGTTAGGGACAAAATGCCCATCCATCACATCTACATGTACGAAATCACAGCCACCATTGCAAATGGCTTCAACGTCCCTTTGGAGGTTGCCAAAATCAGCAGATAAAATACTAGGAGCTATGTACATTAATTTTCCTTTTTCATTGCGAAATTCTACAATTTTATAGCTTTTATCTAGTTAAGAAAAAGAGAAATTTATCACCGTTAAATGACAAATCTACCTGAACTCCTTTTCTGTTTTCGACAACTTCTAGCAGGCTGTCTACGTCTTGATATGTTCTTGGAAGCGTTATGTTTACATTGATTAATTCATCCGCCAGAAGAGTTTTTATCTTTCCGCCTACTATATTTACAAGCTCTGCCAAGGTGTCTAAAATAAGTTCAATGTCATCAGTATTTTCACCGATTAGAAGCTCGCACGCTTTTTTAGCAATCCCAGAAGGGAAAACTAAGATGACCATGCCGTCAATATCCCCATAGTAGCCTATTGAACTTGCTATTTTACCCTTCTTGTCTTCAATGATTAAGTTATGAACATTCGCTGCTTCTTTTATTGCTTTTGCATTTGTCATCATCTCTAGAGTTACAACGGTTGCATCAATAAATTTTGGGAGCTCCATCACAGTCTCTTTGTTTAAAACTCTTTTGTTCTTAACATTTGAGGCACTGCTGGCACCCAACTCTTTTAGAAGCTCTTTATTTTCTAAAATATCATCCATTTGGGCATAAAAAAGTATTCCGGCATCTTCCATTGTTTCTCTGAAGATTTCTGGGGTTTTATCGAATTTCATTCCGACAAAACAGATAGTTGCGTTGTACTCCGCAGCTGAACTCGCAAGTTTGGAAAAAAAGTTAAGAGCATGGACATTCATGCTTATGACTTTATATGCATCAAAAATAAAAAGCCTAAAGCCGACATTTAGAGAGTTGTTGTGATACTCAATGTTGAATTTATCACTAATTTCAATATCTAGGAAAGATGAAATCGTATATATTATGGCATTCCCCGTTACTCTTGTAGCAACCTTTTGCCCCATCTGCCCCAAAAAAGTAGAGTCTATTATGTAGTCATAAGCATCTTTTTTCTCTTTTTTTTCATTAAACTCTTGTTCCGATTGCGCGATAACAGGGTTATGCCCGCCATCATGCAGCTCGATTGCAATTGCTGAACGCTGAGATTTGTCACTGCTGTAAATTAAAACACTTTTATTTTGATTTTTAAAACTTGATGAAAACAGATAAGCAATATCCAGAGTTTTAAAGAGGGAAAAATTAAGCTCATCATGAAAAAATCTTTTAATTGCCTCATATTTTTTAGCGTCATAATCGCAAAATCCAACCGCTGCATGATTTTTTTTACGGATTTTAAAAAAAAGCTTTATAAAAATGTCTAAACCGTTTCGGTTAAAAAAAATAACTTTTTTCAAGGAGACCAAAATCATGTCTGCTTTTAGATTTGTTGCGGCTTCAATATCTTCAATGCTCATGAAAGCGTTAGAACTGTTTCCGTCTAAAAAACCTTGCGGCGAGAAAACGGCAATCCCGTTTTTTACTACGGCTTTCATTCAACCCCCATAAGAGATGCGAACTCATCATATATGTCGCTAATATACTCAATTTGAAAATCAACAAAATCGTTTAAACCGGCTTCTATAAACTCCGGTTTTGAGAGTTCATAAAAAAGCAGGAGATGCATCCATTTTCCAAGATTATTAATCTTCTCATCTCTGGATGGTTTCACTCCGGACGAAGCTTGAATAATTTGAGCGATACTCTCATCCATATCCCATTTTTTTGCGATTTTTTCACAAATACCAAAAAGGCTAACTCCGCACAGACGAATAAGAATTGTGTTGAAATCAAGCGCTTTTGTGGTTCTTAAGAGATTTACATTATCTATCTTCTCCGCAAAAAGAGCTTCCGTTACTATTACACTAGCCGGTAATAGGCTTATTGCCGCGTATATGTTTTTGTCATCAATATTTAAATGCTTTAATATAGTTTCCCATTTTTTTGATAAGTTTGCCTGCAATTCATGAAATGATTTAGCGTTTAGTTTAAATAATACCCATTTTTTTGGACTTAAAAGAGTTATCATGTAGTTATATACCGTCTGTTGCGAGAGAGAAACGCCGAGTATTCCAAATATTTGTGAAATATCGCTTACCTCATTTCTAAATCCGTATATGGGTTTGTTTACTATATTTTTTAGATACGATTTAAGTGCTAAGTCACCCTCTGCAATCTTTGCAGCTTTTGTTAACTCACCTATATTAAGCAGAGCAACCGTCTCACTTAAAATTTTTGGTGCAGGAGGAATCTTCTCTATAAAACTATCTATTTTATCTTTTGTTATCATGTTTGCCATATATTCTTAATTTTATTTTATTCTACCCGCATAAGCATAAAAGAAATATTAAGGGCATCTCCAAAGAAAAAAAAAGAAAAAATATTTATATATGCCCTTAAGCAGAAGTTTTGTTTGGGCTTGATATAATTCGCAACTTTAAAACCTAATAAAAGGAGCTAACCATGGCAAGAAGATGTGCTATAAGTGGCAAAGGCCCAATGAGCGGAAACAACGTTTCACACGCAAAAAACAGAACAAAACGTCGTTTTTTATTAAATCTTAGAACAGTGCGTATCACATTAGATGATGGTACAACTCAAAAGATTAAAATCTCTGCAAAAGAGTTACGTACACTTAAGAAAAATTCTTAAGTCTAACAGGACACAACCTTGAATCTCTTAGAGAAGATTCGAAACTTTCTACATTGGGAGACTTCTCCCAAACCCGCAATTACGCTAAATGATGAGCTCTATGCTCAGCTGTTGCCTTTTAGAACCCCGCTGATTCTTATTCAACTTTGTATGCTTATTGGAACTTTAGGTTACATTTACATAGAAAATTACACTATAATGGATGCAATTTTCCAATCTGGATACACGTTTACGACTGTTGGATTTGGCGCTCTAAAAGAGGGCGAATTTTCAGCGGCAGGACAGATATTTACAGTAACGCTTATTATTTTAGGTTTTACCGTTTTTACTATTGCAATCGGTATTGTTGTTGATGTTGTCGGCAAGGGCAAGTTGTCCAGAATATTAAAGGAGCGAAGAATGTTATACTCTATCGCAAGGCTTAAGAAACATTTTGTTGTCTGTTATCATAATGATTATACTCTTGAGGTTACAAAGCAGCTAAGGGAAAATCACATACCCTTTATAGTTGTTGACCCAAGAGAAGAGATACATGAGTGGGCGCAAGAGTACAACTACACGACGTATTTAAAAGCGGAGCCCCATTCAGAACTGACAATGCTTAAATCTCATCTTGCTTCTGCAAAAGGTCTTATAACCCTCTCCAGCTCTATGTCTGACAATATTGCTTTAATAGCGTCTGTAAGACTATTTGAAAAAGAGCATTTTTTGCCAAGACCATATTACATTATCTCATCTGCCGAGACTGTAAGCGATGTTGAAAAGCTAAAAAAACTTGGAGCAGATACGGTAGTTTCTCCTACAAAGCTAACTGCTCAAAGGGTAACTGCCATGGCGGCGCGCCCAGATATGGAGAACTTGCTGGAAGAGTTTTTGTACAAAAGCGACAATCCTCTCGATATGGAAGAGATTGAGGTGCCAAAATATAGCTGGACAGTTCTTAAAAAACTAAGAGAGACGCATATTAGAGAGATGACTAATACCTCAGTAGTCGGTATTACTAAAAAAGACGGAAAATTTTTGGCGATGCCAAAGGGCGACGTTCTTATTACAAGTGAGTGTAAACTGTTGCTAATAGGAACCCAAAAAGATATAAATGTAACCAAAGATTTACTAAGAAAAAGAGATAAGCCAAGGGAGTTTAAATTTGTATAATATAATATATTCAAGCGGCGGAGTCTGCGCAAGTGAAGGTTTTTTTGCCGATGGCGTGAGTGCCGGCCTTAAAAAGGATAATGCCAAAGATATGGCGTTTATATATTGTGAAGATGAGTGCGAGGTGGCTTCCACCTTTACAACGAACAAGATGTTTGCGGCTCCTATAAAGCATTTTCGCTCAATGGGTGACTTTAAAACAAATTTTATAGTTATTAACTCAAAAAATGCAAATGCAATGACCGGAAAAGCTGGAGTTGAGGATATAAAAGAGGTCCTTTCTAACTGCCCATCAGGCATAAAAAACCCGATTATGAGTTCTACCGGTGTTATCGGTGTTAGGCTTCCAAAAGCTAAAATTATAGAGGGTATGAAACTTTTTGATTTAAGCAAAAGAGACTCGTCAAGTGCATCAAAAGCTATAATGACAACCGACACGTTTGCAAAAGAGATAGCGTTTAAGGTAAAGCTTGATGACGGGAGCAGTTTTAATATCGGAGCGATTGCAAAAGGTGCGGGAATGATAAATCCTGCGATGGCAACAATGCTCTGCTTTATAACAACCGATGCAAAAGTAAGTAAAAATGAGATGCAAGAAGCTTTGGATGAAGTGAAGACAACAACATTTAATGCCATAAGCGTGGACGGCGACACTTCTACAAACGACACTGTTTTGGTTTTGGCAAACGGCAGAAGCGGGGCTTACGATAAAGAGGCTTTCAAAGAGGCGCTTTTTAAGGTAATGCACTTTTTGGCGCTGGAGATGGTAAGAGACGGCGAGGGCGCGACAAAACTAGTAACCTACAAAGTAAGCGGTGCAAAAGATGACAGAGAGGCGGAGATTGCCGCAAAAGCGCTCTCAGATTCGCTTCTAGTCAAAACTGCACTGTTTGGTGAAGACCCAAACTGGGGCAGAATAGCTTCAACCATAGGTGCCAGCGGAGTAGAAGCTTATGAAGAGAAGCTTAAAATATCGTTTGACAATCTTTGCGTTTATGACAGAGGAGAGATTCTTTTTGACGCTGAGATGGAGAAAAAGTGCGCAGTTGTTATGCAGCACCAAAAGTTTACCATCTCCTGTGACTTAGGCATAGGCGAGGGCAGTTTTAAAGCATACGGATGCGACTTGGGTCACGAGTATGTCAAAATAAATGCGGATTATAGAACGTAAATATATTTTTGACATGTAAAAATTTACATGTCATCTAATTCAGCTTTGGCAGGTGCCACCCTTTTTTATAAGCAATCAGTCTTAGCGCTATACTAAATAGTGCAGTGGCAATAATTGTAAACTCATTTATAGCGTTAAATAGCTCTAAAAACCCGAAAATAAGAGCGACAATAACCGCTATCGAGCCGTAGAAGTCGCTTATTAGGACTGTCGGAACTTCGTTTATCATTATATCTCTTGCTACCCCTCCGCCGACTGCTGTGATAAAGCTTAGAATCACTATGCCAAAAAAGTTGTACTCTGCATTGATAGCCATAAGAGCACCTGTTATACTAAAAGCCACCAGCCCAATGGTGTCGCTTACTACAAACATCCACTTTCTCTCGATTGAGCTCTCTTTGTATAGTTTAAAGATGTATGCCACAAAAATGGTAGCCATAAGCGTCAGAGCAGGATAAAAAGATGTGAAGGCAAAAGGCGGAGAGCTAAGAATAGCATCTCTTATGATTCCGCCCCCAAGAGCCGTAAGCGTGGAAGCGATAAGTATGCCCAAGATGTCGAGGTTATTTTTAATTGCTATCAAAAAGCCGCTTATCGCAAATGCGACAATTCCTATGATATCTGCAAATATAAAATATTCTGGCATCTATTTTTGATAGTGAGATTTGAACTCTACATATCTTGAAGCCGAAGCGTAAAGTTCGGCTACCTCTTCATCGCTGAGCTCTCTGATGAGTTTTGCAGGACTGCCCATAATAAGAGAACGGGGAGGAAAAACTTTGTTTTTTGTAACAAGCGCGCCGGCTCCGACAATCGACTCCTTGCCGATAACCGCACCATCAAGAATGGTCGCACTCATTCCTATAAGGCAAGCGTCTTCAATTGTGCATCCGTGAAGCATCACGCGGTGGCCTATTGTGACGTCATTGCCGATGATGGTCGGATGTCCGTCGCTTCTGTCGGCTTTTTTGTGGTGAGTTACGTGTACCATGCTCAAATCTTGAATACTTACTCTGTCGCCGATTGTGATGTAGTGAACATCGCCTCTTACAACCGTTCCAAACCAGATAGAGCAATCTTCTCCGCAAGTTACGTCCCCAATAACATCGGCGGATGGAGCTATCCACGTGTTGTTTCCGATTTTTGGTCCCATCTCTTTAAAGTTATATAACATTTTGCTCATCCTCGCTGAATATTTTGGCAGCCAACTGCTCGATTGAGCTTGCCGTATCTTTTGTTGCGGCTTTGGAGATTTTATTTACGTAATCTTCTAAAAGTTTGTGGTTGTTTATAGTTTTAATGCCGTCATTTTTTACTTTTATGTAAGAGCCGTCGCTTTGAAGCTCATGCGCCAGAGAGTTGTCGGCGCACTGAAGTTGAAGTATCTGTATAATTTTATCTCTTGCTTTTTCATCTTTAATTGCGGTTAAAAGCTCTATGCGTCTGGTTAGATTTCTAGGCATCCAATCGGCACTGGAGATGTAAACTTTTGCTTCGTCATTTTTGAAGTAGAATGCTCTTGCATGTTCTAGGTATTTTCCAAGTATAGAGATAACTCTAATATTTTCACTGACTCCTTCTATTCCCGGTTTTAAAGAGCAGATTCCGCGGACAATAAGATCAATCTTGACACCGGCTTGACTGGCTTTATAGAGTGCTTTAATCACATCATCATCAACTAATGAATTTAATTTTGCAATAATACGTCCGTCTGCTTTTTTTCTTGCCTCATTTTGAATAAGAGAGAGAATTTTCGGCTTAACTTGTGATGGCGACATGTAGAGCTCGTTTAGTTTTCCCTTTTTGCTAAATCCAGTTAAAAAGTGAAAAAAACGTGTCATGTCGGTAGTTATCTCATCTTTTGATGTAAGATAACTCATGTCGGTGTATATTTTTGCGGTAGATTGGTTGTAGTTCCCTGTGCCTAGATGAGCATATTGCTTAAGCTTTCCGTTTTTTCTTCTTGTTATCAGGGTTGCTTTTGCGTGAACTTTAAAACCTTTAATTCCATAAATAACATGTGCTCCTGCTTTTTCCAGTGCTTTTGCCCAAATGAGGTTATTCTCCTCATCAAATCTTGCTTTTAGCTCAACCATAACAGTTACCTGCTTGCCGGATTCGCTAGCACTCATAAGAGCTTTAACAATCGGAGAATCAGTGCCTGAGCGGTAAAGAGTCATCTTTATAGAGACTACATCGGGGTCTTTTGCCGCTGCTTGAATCAGTTTTACAACAGGGTCAAAACTTTCATACGGATGGTAGAGCAGAATATCCTGTTTTTCCAAGGTGCTAAAAATATTTTCACTGCTGTCTAGAGGTGGAAGAGTTTTTGTTTTAAACGGCTCTGACAAAAGATGTGCAAAATGTTTGTTTGAGACTATCTGCCAAAGGCTGGAGAGGTTTAAAAATGTGTGAAATGTATATATATCATCTTTGTAAACATTTGTGTGTCTGTTGAAAAAATTAACAATCTCATCATCTCCGTCACTGCCGACCTCAAGTCTAACCATGGCGCCTTTTCTGCGAAGCTTCAGTCCCTCTTCAAGTATTTCCAAAAAGTCGTCTGCCTCTTCTTCCTCAATCTCGATGTCTGCATTTCTGGTAACCCTGAATGATGCAAATTTTATAAGAGTGTATCCCGGAAAGAGTTCTTCAACATGTTCGGCTACTACGCTCTCAATCGGAATGTAGATGTTGTTCTCAAGCTCGACAAATCTCTCTAAAACCCTAGGAACGCGAATGATTCCAAACCTCTCTATTGTCGTGTTGTCGCTGTCTCTTAGTTTTACGATTATTCCGAAGCTAAGGTTGTTTAGATGCGGAAACGGGTGTGTTGCGTCAACGGCTATCGGGATAATTACCGGATAGATATTTTCATGAAAATACCTGTTAAGATACTGTTTTTGATGCTGGTTTACTTCGCTGTAAAGTTTTACGCTGATGCCCTCAGGTTCGAGTTTTTTTAAAATCCCGTTCATGCAGTGTTCAACTACCTGCTGCTCTTGATGAAGATATTTTCTTATTTCACGAAGCTGCTGAAGAGGTGTCAGCTTATCCGCGCTTGAGACAATGATGCCAGCGGCAAATAGTTTTTTTAGTCCGGCCACCCTAATCATATAAAATTCATCTAAGTTTGTTCCATAAATGGCTAGAAATTTTAGACGTTCCAGTAGCGGAAGCGACTCATCTTGCGCCTGTTTTAAAACTCTTGTATTAAATTGAAGCCATGATATTTCACGATTGTTGTACAGGTCTGGATTTTTGAGATTTAGCATTACTAAAAAACTCCATATAATTATTTTTATAACTCAATATATCACACTATTATATCAAAGAAAGGTTACTTTATGATTCCGGTGCCGCGCCAGTTTGCCGAATGATAGATAGTAGCTCCATTTTTTCTTGCATAAAACCTTATAAGAAGCTTTTGAAGTGTCGGTTCGATAGACGGGTAGAACCAAGCGTTGTTGCTGGTTGCAATTACGAAATCCACATCTCCTTCGTAAATCTCTTTACGCGTAGCTTCATAACAGATGGCATTTCTAAACTTTACTCCCTTAATGATAAAGTCAGTTGGCGCAGAGGCTGTTTTAAAGTCGGACGCTCCGGCAAAAAAGATATCGTTTACATATTTTTTTGCAAATTTCGGAAGCGGGATATACTCTCCAAAAGGAACAAGTATCATCTTCTTTGCCACATCAAAATTGCCATTTTCAAATTTATAAGTCACATTGTAGTTTAAATTATTCTCTCGCAAAAGCGAGCCCGCAACAATGGAGATATCGTATGAAAGAGTCTTAAGCTCCTCTATAACAAAAGGGGATTCGTTCATAAAAAAAGGAAAAACAGATTCAGGCAGAACAACTACATCATAGCCGTTTTGGATAGCATCATCTATCTCTTTGTAGATAATCTGCATAGTTTTATAAAGAGTATCTCTCTTCCATTTTATGTCTTGTTTTATGTCAGTGGCAACAAGCTTGATTTTTAACGGCGCATCTTTTTGAATCGGCGGATTAAAGTTGAATGCCAAAATAAGCAGCAGAAGCGGAGCATATCTGTATCTATTTTTAATATAATTTGGCAAAGAGAGGGAGAAGAGTATGAGCGCAAGCTGGTACTTAAACACCCCAAGATAGCTCTCAACAAAGAGAAGTTCAATTTGAAGCCAGTTAAAATCGACAGGCTCAAAAAAACTGAGCCCAAATAGTAAAACAGCTCTGATGGCAACACTGTTTGTAAGTGCCAAAACCCCGAAAAAGAGCATATATATAAACATAAATGCAACGGTGATGAGTGTCTCCATATTGTTTATGTCGTTATATTTAAAGCTATACCCAATCCAGTAAAACCACAACAAGCCAATAAAAAAACCTGCTGTTAAAACGGCTCTTTTTGGAATGTATAGGAGAAGAGCGAGTGAAAGAAGTCCAAAAATAGTATTTAGAAGTTTTATAGTGACGCCAAAATGCTCTAAATAAAGAAAGGCGCTAAAAAGAAGTGAGGTTATAACTCCCACTGCTAAGTCAAACAGTAAGTGGTTGTAGGAGTTTCTAATATTTTGTATTTTTTCAATCATTTTTTCACTCTGTTTTTGATGCGAATTATATCAGTATTCAGTCTTTTATTAATATACTTTTTGTACAATGCCCCCAATTTATTCAAAGGAAACCCAGAGACATGGAAATTATAAGTCAACTATTACCGTTCGTATTTTTAATTGCAATTATGTATTTTGTAATTATTCGCCCACAAC
>DAIDMU010000064.1 GCA_027448805.1 Sulfurimonas sp.
ACATTTTTTTGGCAGCTTTGAAATTTCAATGTTTTCTCTAAGATTTGTTGATGATATTTTTTCATCGACATTAAGTTTCAAAAACTCTTTTGGAATCTCAATATTATCTCTTGGAGCTATAACAAACGTGGGAGTATCATCTTTTGCAGGTGCTGAAAATAGAACTTTTTTTATACCGTTATCGATATGAATTTTAGCATCACTCTGGCTTAGGAAGACACCTGTACACTCCAAAACCATCTCTGCACCACACTCGGCAAACTTTAAATTTTTAGGATCGCGATCATTAAAAACTCTGATTTTTTTACCGTCAATTGTAATGTTATGCTCATCAAGCTGTGCTACGTTACTGCGAAACGTTCCATGAACGGAGTCATTTTTAAGAAGATAAAGCATCATGTCCATGCTAGCCATGTCATTTATTGCCACTATTTCTATATCATCTCTAGTTGCAGCAATGCGAGCTACACAGCGACCGATTCTACCAAATCCGTTAATTGCTATTTTTAGTGCCATTATATTTCCTAATTAAAATAAAAATTGGGCAATTTTACCTAAAGTTAGTTATAATTCGCTTTAAATATGGACACAATCGCACTTTTTGGTGGTTCCTTTGACCCGCCGCATATCGGTCATGAGGCTATTGTTAAGGCTTTGAAAGAATTCAAAGAAATTGACAAAGTTATAATAATGCCGACATTTTTAAATCCTTTTAAATCAAGATTTTATGCTCCTTCATCTCTTAGGATGAAATGGCTGAGGGAGATTTTTGGAGATTATGAAAATGTTGAGATTTCTGACTATGAAGTTTTACAAGAGAAGCAAGTACCAACCATAGCAACTGTCAAACACCTTTTAAAAAGTTATAAAAAAATATATCTTATAATAGGTGCGGACAACCTTGCTCAGCTTCACACGTGGAATAGCTATAGTGAGCTTAGGGAGTTGGTTACGTTTGTTATAGCTCCAAGAGATAATATTGAGATTCCAAAAGAGTTTTTGAAACTTAATGTCGATGAAAAAATATCATCAACAAATCTTAGAGAAAACATTGAAATTTCAAAGCTGCCAAAAAAATGTGCAAAAGAGATATATAATTTTTACAAGGAAAAACCGTTGCAAAACAGAATAGAAAAAATAACACAAGTTTTAGATAAAAACAAAGCAGAGAATATAGAAGTTTTTGATCTTCGTGACAAAAATTATTTCGTTGATTATGCGATTATTGCTTCATCACTCGGTCAAAGACACACTTCGGCTCTGCTAGATCATCTAAAAAATGAACTTAAACCGGCGGAAAAATTCAATGCTGTTGACGAAAGCGGCGATTGGATTGTTATTGACTTAGGCGATATTCTTATACATATAATGACGCCTGAGTACAGAGTTAAATATGACATGGAGACTTTTTTAAGTTCTTTGGCTAATGGCAAAGAGGGCACGCCTCTTTAAAAACGGCTAACGGCGTTTGTGGTTTTTTAAAGCCACTCCGCACCCCTGTTTATAGTACTGTTTCTCCATCATTTTTTTGTAAAATATTCATATAATCATATACGGCATCAACATATCTTACCGCCTCACTGCCTCTGGCGTACCCATGTTTGAGCGCTTTATAATGCTTCTTTTGAGAAAGAAGAGGCAAGACTGTTTTTAAATCAGTCCAGCTATTTTGATTTAATCCTATCTGTTGTGCCAGTTTTTGCGCGTCAAAGAGATGTCCTAGCCCGATATTGTAAGCGGCAAGTGCAAATTTCATACGGTCTTCACCCACAACTTCGGCGGGAATACTTTTTATCATCAAATCTAAATGTTTTGCTCCGCCAAATATGCTCTGCTTCGGGTCAACCCTATTTTTAACTTCATAAAAGTCTGCTGTTGACTGTGTCAGCATCATAAGTCCTCTGACGCCTGTGTAGCTCCTTGCATTCGGGCTCCAATGAGACTCTTGATAGGAGAGTGCTGCCAATACTGAAAAAGGGATGTTATGCTTTAAAGAGGCTTCTTGGAAATATTTTTTATATTTTGGCAATCTGCTATTTATTCTCTCATTAAACGTGACCGTATCATAATAGTCAAAGAAAAGCACATAGCTATAGTAATGATCCTTTAATCGCGCCATCTCTCCGCTTTGATTAAATCCGTTCAACCAAGCGTACATATCCTCTTTTAACATATGAGAATCAGGTGCCAAAACCCATGCCTGCTGCGCTCTGTTACTTATATCAAAGGCAAGTGCTATTTTTTGAAAATATCGCTGATTTAGGGCATATATATTTGAATCCACGATAGTGCAGTCTATCTCATTAGAATCCACCTGCGCAATTAGCTCCTCCGTTGAATATTCTGAGGCGTAAGTTGCATTTATTTCAACTCCGTCTGCCTTTAGCTGCTCTATGGTTTCGCTGTAGCCAGTATCCTCTCCAACAACTATCTTTAGATTTGCCAATTCATCAACACTGGTTGGGAATCTCCCATCAGAGAGCAATCCTTTATTGCAGATTACCTGTTCTTGAGCTTCAAAATATGATGGCCCAAAGTTAAACTTCTTCTCTCTCTCTTTTGTTTTAGATAGTGCCGCGGACGTAATATGGATATCCGGATTTTTACTGAGTTCGATTGCCTCTTTAATAGTATTTGCAGTGGTTATATTTAACTTGACTCCCAAATGTTTTGCGTAAGCATCAAGAAGATCATACTCAAAACCTTTTGGTCCATCTGAACCGATATAGTATGTTGATGCCGAGTTTAAAAGTACTACATTAAGGACACCGCTATCCTTTATTTTTTTTATTGTCGTCTCTTTAAACATCTTTTTCACATCTTCATACAGTGTATGTCCGACCCAACCAAAAACAAAAGCAAAAAGAGATGCAGCAAATAAAGCCAATGCTGTTTTTTTCAAATACTTTTTCATTTTAATAGTTTACACTTAAAAACTTACGCAAATATAAATCTGTTTACGCCGTTTTCATACTCGTGCGCCAAAACCTGATGATGGACTTTTAGAATAGAATCGACAAGATATAGCCCAAGGCCAAAACTGTTTTTTGACGGATTGTCTTTAGTAAAAGGCTCAATATAGTATTGGAGAGGATGCGAAATACACTCTCCTTTGCTCTCAAATGCCAACTCACCGTTTTTTATTAATATTGTTACATGTGAATCCGGTGAATACTTGATGCCGTTATCTATCATATTTTTTATAGCCGTTGTATAGAGCCTATAATTAGCATTGATTTTGTGGCTTGCATCCACATTGACAGTCACACTGCTTCTCTCAATCATTGCCATATCTATGGCGCCATCTATTATATCAACAAGCCGATACTCTTTAAAATCTGTCTTCTCGCCAAGGCTTGTCACCTCTTCAATAAGGGCAAATTCGTTGACTAATGACTCCAGCCGCCCAAAAATAGAGCTAAATCTATCCCTCTGCTTTTGAGATTCCAGCATCTGGGTTGCAATTGTTCCTTTTGCAATGGGAGTTTTTAGCTCATGCATAATATTTCGTAAAAAAAGAGTTCTCGACTCTAAAATAACATTGATTTTTCTTCTTGTCGCTTCAAGTTCATTTGAAATTAACGCTATCTCATCATACCCTTTGGCCTTGAAGGATATATTCATATCCCCATCGCCATAGAGTGCAATTTTCTTTCTAAGTCTTATAAGAGGTCTTAGCTTTCTTAGAATCAGCACAAAAGAGAAAGAGATTATCAATATAATTACCAAATAGGAGTAGGCAACATTCCAATATTTATACGGCTTCAGCTCCTCATCAAGAATAAGAACCGAAGATGTCGGAGACTCTATATAAAAATATATTCTTTTGTTAAATTCCAGCATATTTGCCGATAGATCGGTTACTACTTTTTTAGTATAAAAACCATCCTCTAAAAACAGCAGAGAGGAGTTGACATTTTGAAAATCTTTTTTCTTTAAAAGTTTTGCATTTTTAAGGATGACCTCTATATCTCTCTCATCTTTTTCAAGCACAAAATTATATACGGCCAAATTTGCTTCAAGCATAATCTGCGAATCCATTTTTTGTTGATGTTGACGATATATCTGTGTGATTGTTGCGTGTTTTGTAAAGATATGGTTTATGTAGTGCTGTTTATCCAGTTGAAAAAATTCCCAAAAAACGACGCTCACGCTCACTGTAGTGACCACGAGCGCAAAGAGGACGGTTATTAAAACAGCATGTTGACGCATCGGCTTAGCTCCAAACCAAAAAGTTGTTTACTTAAGAAGTTTATAACCAACGCCTCTTACTGACTCAATAAGAGATTTATCTCCCAATTTGTTTCTGATTCTTCCAACCATAACGTCAATGCTTTTGTTTGACGAGTCCTCGTTTATGGCATTTACATTATGAATCAAATCCTCTCTTGAGACAACAAGACCCTGCTTTGCAATCATATACGACAAGATGCCGAACTCCGCATTTGTAAGGTCTATATTTCTGCCCTTATATGTAATAGTCATCGAAGAGTTATCACATTTGAAGTCGCTTTTTGACTCCTCTTTTTGCTGTGATTTCGCCTCATAGCGTCTAAGAACAGAGTGTATTCTAGCCTCCAGCTCTCTTGGATCATAAGGCTTTGGGATGTAGTCATCGGCACCCAGCTCAAGTGCTTTTACCTTATCTGTAACATCGCTTCTCGCAGATGAGATGATAATTGGAATATCCTGACGCTCTCTTATCGCTTCACAAACCTCCAAACCGTCCATACCAGGCAGGGTCAAGTCTAGGATAACCAGATCAAACGGCTCTAACTTCAATATACTTACAGCTTTAAAAGGGTCATCTTCTGTGATAACCTCAAACTTAAACTGCTGGAGATACTCTGTCAGTATCTCCGCCAATTCCAAGTCATCTTCAATCATTAATATTTTTTTCATAAATGAATCTTAACAGATATCAACTAATAAGTAGTTAATGGCAGTCAAATCATAAGAATTTTGCTAATTTAGCGATTTTTTTAAATCTGCTATAAACTCTGTAATATCATCATGAAGGGCTTGCAAATCCTCTTCGTGTCCGACCTCATCCGCAAGTATTTGAGAAACGATGTCATACGTAACGATATCTTTGTCTCTTGTCATATCAACAAGTTGTGAATATATGGATATAGCGCACTGTTCGCCTTTTATAGAGTCTCGCAAAATACGCACTACATCAAACTCTTCTGGCTCTCCGTAGCCGCAATTTGTATGCGTAAACCACTCTTTTGGATTTAGCAGAGGAGTACCGCCGAGTTGTATAATCCTGTCTGCCACCATTGTTGCGTGTCTGAGCTCATCTGCCGCATGCTGAGTCAGTTCGACTATCGCAGCATCTTTCATAATTCCTTTGACAACCTTTGCTTCAATGAAGTACTGATAATGAGCCAACCATTCGTCGGCGTACGCTCTGTTTAACGCAGTTATTATGTCTCTTATCTCTAAACCTCTAATGATTGAGTTTCCAAATTTTGCCATAACCAACTCCTGAAAAATTATCTTATGCTCATAGTATAGTAACCTCGCTCTTAAAACAAACTAATAATTAAGCAGTAAAAAAGAGAGCCGCCCTGTAGGCAACAAACGCCAGCGAATAGGCAGCTATTGAGGTAAATGCCAAAAGATAGAAAAAGTATTTTATACCGCCTGCTTCACGCGTAAATACTACCGATGCCGCCAAGCAAGGCAGATATATCATAACAACCACTATAAATGCCACGGCGGATGCAAAAGGAATATTTTTGGAGATTGTCTCTTTTAATGAAGCATTTTGTTCATCCACCTCATCGCCAAGCGAGTATAAAACGCCAAGTGTTGAGACGACGACCTCTTTTGCGGCAAGTCCCGTCTGAAGAGCCACACTCATCTTCCAGTCAAATCCAAGGGGTGCGAAGATAGGCTCAGAAAATTTACCGATACGTCCCAGATAACTCTGCTCCAAATTAGCCTCTGCAAGCTTGTTAACTAGCTCTTTTTTGGTCTCTTCGTCAGCAGCGCTCTCTATCTTGAGCGCATAACTCTCTTCTAGCTCAAAATTGTTAGGATAGTTGCTTAAAAACCAGATAAGCATCGAAGCAGCAGCTATAAAAGTTCCCGCTTTTTTTAGATACATCAAAGTTTTTGTAACTACCGTATGCCAGATAAGTTTAAATGACGGCAGTCTGTACTTTGGCATCTCCATAACAAACGGCTCATCGACGCCCTTAAAAGCGGTTGATTTCAATATTTTAGCCGCAAAAAGCCCCAGCATGGCACCTGCTATGTAGATGGCAAAAAGAATATTTCCAGCCATACTCTCCGAAAAAAATGCACCCGCAAAAAGAACATAAACGGGAAGTCTCGCTCCGCAGCTCATAAATCCTATTATAAAGAGTGTTAAAAGTCTGTCGCGGTCGTTCTTTAAAATTCTTGCCGACATGTAGGCAGGGATTGAACAGCCAAAACCCGTTACAAGCGGTATAAACGACTGTCCGTGAAGACCGAATTTGTGAAAAAACCCATCAAGCAAAAACGCGACTCTTGACATGTAGCCCGTGCTCTCCAAAAGAGCTATCCCGATAAAAAGAATAACGATATTTGGAACAAAAAGAACAACTGCGCCTACACCGGAGATAACACCCTCGACAACAAGGGAGCGAATATCGTCATTTTGGATTGTAGCTCCGACAGTATCACCAAACCAAGAGAAAAAACCGTCTATCCACTCCATCGGGATAGAGCCTATTTCAAACGTAAGCTGAAAAAGCGCCCACATAAAGAAGAGGAATATCGGTATTCCAAATATTTGGTGTATTAAAACAGAGTCAATTTTATCGGTGAGTGTTTTCTTTTCAATTTCTCTGTTTTGTTTTAAAACCTCGGCAACAACTCCTCTGTTAAACGAAGCATACTCTGAAGCAAAAGCCTCTTTTATATCACTGCTGTCATGGTGCAGCTCAACATGCCTTGAAGCTTCTATAAGAATTGGCTGCAGTTCAGTCCAAATAGGGTCATCATGCAGTTTTGTATATGTCTTTTTATCATTTTTAAGAAGATTTATCGCTATATTTCTGTGTGAATTTTCATCCTGATATTTGTGCTTAGCCAAATATTCACAAATTATGCTCACCTCCTCCTCAACGGCCTCGCTAAAAATAAGTTTGTACTCCATCGTCTCATTTTCATACTCCCTCAGTATTGCCTCTATCAGCTCGCCTATCCCGTCCTTTGTCGCAGCCGACACCTTTACACACGGAAATCCAAGAAGCCCTGACATATACTTGTTGTCTATCTCAATGCCCTCTTTTTTTGCCTCATCACTCATGTTTAGCGCCATAAGCATTTTTTTGCCAATACTCATCAGCTCGGCTGTAAGCTGGAGATTTTTTTCCAGATTTGTAGAATCTACAACATTTATTATAAGGTCATAATAGGCATTTGAGAGGTACTCGCTTGTCACCCTCTCCTCGATTGAATAGTCGCTTAGCGCATAGGTTCCTGGCAGGTCAACAACGGTAAAGTGGTAATCTTTATAGTCAAAAAGCACCTCGCTCTTCTCTACAGTTACGCCCGTAAAATTTCCTACATGCAGATGTGCGTTTGATATTGAGTTTATCAGCATACTTTTGCCGACGTTTGGCTGTCCGACAAGAGCAACTTTTATATGTTTTGCAGTTATAGGGCAGGATTTTATATTTTTGCTCATACCTTCACAACCTCAATCAAGCCCGCTTCTTGAGCACGAAGAGCTATTCTCATCTTGCCCACTTTCACCTCAATCGTGCTTTTTGCGGGAGCAAGTTCCAACACTTCTACAACTGCATCCTTCATTATTCCAAAAGATATCAGCCTCTGTTTTAGCTCCGCATCCGCATTTAGTTTTAAAACTTTTACTCTGCAAGATTTTTTACAATCGATTAATTTTTTTATCTCTTTGTCGCCTGCTTTATTGGACATATCTACTTCTTTTTATTTTTTTTAATGATAATCACTATCATATTAAATATAGATTAAACTAGAAGCTGTATGCAACCATAAACTCTAAACGGCTCCAGTCATTGTCTGTTTTTGCCACGCTCTCTTTATCATCTTGCACGGCATAAATAGCACGAACCAGCAACTTGTCTTTAATAACGCTGTACTCGGCTCCTATATTCTGCTCCACAATATGCGCTCTGTCACCAAAACCATCAGCATCTCCGTCAAAATTTCCGTAAGCATATGAGAGCGTCAACTTCTCTATTTCGTAACTTATACTTCCAACTGTTGCCTCTGCGTTACGGTCATACGTTATCTCATCCAAAATCATAGTATCCATGCTTGTAAAGAGCGCTCCGCCGCCAAAACCGCTAAAGCTTCCGCTGCCGGCTTTTTTGCTTGAGTTGTTGTATGCCGCGCCAAAAGTAAAGCCATAAGCAGAAAGTTCCGCCAAAGCGCCGTAAATATCTGCTTTCGTTGCGCTGTTGCTTATCTCGCTCTCATTTAAGTATTGAACGCCTGCGGATAGAGAGATATCACTGTTTATCTCATAACCTAAAGTGAAATCAAAATATACAGCATTTGTAAGTTTGGTTATATTGTAGTACCATGCATTTGACTGGACAACATCATCGCTATAAGTTACTCCGCCAAACCATGTCCCATCTTCGCCTGCCCTTACCCAGCCGCCTTCAAGGTCGGCATCATATCCCTGCCATTTTTGAAGTTTTCCTGCCATAAAACTAAAGTTTGAGAGTTGATAGCCGGCTATATACGCCTCAAACGTATTTGCTATCATCCTTATATCATCGCTGTCGGCTAAAGGAGTGTCAATCAGCTGACGACCTGCGCGAAAATTAAAATCTCCGCTTTTGTAGTTAAGATACGCCTCTCTTAAGACGCTATACTCGCCATCAGATGAAGAGAGCTCAGGATTTTGTTTAACGCCCTCATCACCAGTTGCAAAGCCGATATCGTGAGAGAGTGCAAAAGCCGCTGCGGCGCTAAAACCGTTTAGCTCTGCTAACTCATACTTTAAATGGCCGCCTATTGCGGTGGAATAAATATCTTTCTCGCCTGCTTTTTTGAGGTCATATCCTGCATACATCGATCTTATTTCGCCCGATATTTTGCCTTCTTCAAACATTTCGTTTATAGTTGAAGCCCCATTTTCTGCTTTTATCTCATCTGCGACAGCCAACAATGGAGATATTAAAATACAAAAAAGAGTCAAGTTAATTACGCTGCCCATTTATACCTACTTTTTTTAATTTACATAATGATAACCAGTATCATATTAAAATAATCTTGTTTTTAAACTTTGAACTGTTCCATTTTGCGGTTTAATATCTCAGCCATATTGCTTAAATGCTCCGCCGCGGCTGCTATCTCTTCAACACTTCTTGCATTTGACGCTACCATTTCGTTGGCATTTCCTATCTCTGTAGAGATAGTATTAACTAAATCACATGTAACTTGGTAATCTCCAACGGTCTGCTTGTTTCCAAGCGCCGCTTCATTCATAATAGTCAGTGTCTCGTTTATTCTTGACTCTACCGCCGATGAGATATCAGCCAAATTTTGAATATGCTCAGAATTTTTATTCATCTGTGAGCTTGCTTCCATAATAGACTGCATAATTACATTTATAGTTGATTGCGTCTCAACAAGGCTTTTTTGGGTTCTCTCCGCAAGTTTTCTCACCTCATCGGCTACTACGGCAAAGCCTCTTCCATGCTCGCCGGCACGTGCAGCTTCAATGGCAGCGTTAAGTGCGAGCAGATTTGTCTGTTCTGCAATGTCCGCAATTACACCTAAAACGCTCTTAACCTGCTCTGCTTCAGCATTTAGCTGATTAATCCTCTCAGCTAACTCAACTTCAATAGTTGCAGTTCTTTGAACATCAGAAGTCAAGCGCATAATCTCTTTCGTGGCTTCTGTAAGATTTTCGTTTGCTCTGGCAGTATTTTTATGGCATGAGTTTGCATTTGCAATTGATGATTTTATATCCTCGGCTATCTTTTTAGCTTTCTCGTTTGCGTTGTTGACGATTTGAATCACATCTTCAACTTTTTTGCCCACTACGCCAGAAGTTGTAGAGAGCTCATAAGAGATAGACGCATTTTCATTTGAAGAATTTTTTGCTTCAGATATAAAATCTTTTATTGAGTCGATAACCTTAGATAAATTTCTCGCTATAACAGCTATTTCGCTCTTGCCTGCAATCTCAAGTTTCGTCGTAAAATCAAGGTTTGCCAGTTTTTCAAGGTAACTGTCTATATTTTTTATGGAATTTATGATTAGATTGATTACAATAAAACCGGAACTTATAATAACTATGAGTATAAGCGAGAGAACAATACTTTGTACGCTAAAATCAGCAATATTGCCATCTATCTCTTTAGAAGCCTCGCTATACTCTTTTTTATGTTCGCCTACCCACTTATCAAGCCTGCTTGAGAGCTTTTCGGCAAAAGGGTCAAGTTTTTCCATGACCTTATTCCCCTCACTAGTCCCTTTGTTTATATACGTGTTAGCCATCTCAACGGCAACAATATAGTACTCCTGCAAATCAGTTTTAAACCCCTCAAGCTCCCTTGCCATCCCATCTTCACCAAGCTCTTTATGCGCCTTAATCAGCCTGTCCAAAACAAGATTTGCATTCATAAAATATTTGCCCGCCTCTGAATAACCGTCAGCAAACCCCTCTTCAGCTCTGGTTGCGGAGACGTCTGTGAGCCACTGCTGAACCTGAACAATATTGAGCTGCAACTCTAAAAAGTCAAAAAGATTCGGCAACACCTCTGCCGACTGCTCATTCGAGTGCTCCTCAATTACACTCATGCTTTTGTAGTTTGCCGCTGTTGTCAAGAGCAAAACCCCCATCACTACGGCTGATACAAAAACCAATATCTGTCTTATTTTAAAATTATTTAATAAACTCACTGTCTTTCCCCCCCCCCTTTTTTTTCTTAATATATACTTTTTATAGATAAACTAATTGTATCTTGTTAGATAATAGCTCTTTTGGAATTAATGTTTAATTAAACAATGGTTTTTGTAAATATTTACTTAGATATAATTTCACAACTACAAGAAGGAATAAAATGAAATTTTTATTTACAAACACATCTCACTTTAACTTGGCAAATATGTTTACATTTGTAAATATTACAGCGGGGCTGTTGGCAACTTATTTTATAACTCAAAACAACTTTTTCATAGCAATTATCTTGGCTTGGATAGGAGGGGCTTTTGATATATTTGACGGCAAGATAGCCAGAAAATATAGCCTCTCAAACGAATTTGGAGTTCAGCTTGACAGTTTTGCAGACTTTTTAAGTTTTGTTCTGGTTCCCGTATTTTTAGTTTTTCAAGCTGTATATGCCGTAAATTTTTCCGGCCTAATGATTTTAATTGCGGCAGCTGTTAGCATCTACTACGTCATATCAGGGCTTAGAAGACTTATACAGTTTAACATCAATGCAGACGCAGGAGAGGTGTCGAAATTTTTCACTGGAGTGCCTACTCCTCTTGGCGCGATTTTGCTCTGGCTTGTATATTTGACTTCTACTTATGGCTTGTTACCATCAGAGGCTGTTCTTGTATGTATGGTGGCAATTGGGTGGAGTTTAAACTCTAAGATAAAAGTACCCCATCCATAAACACTAAATATCCACTTTATTAGCGTTATTTGCATATCCTACAATCTTGCCCTTAAGCAAAGAGATATGCATCCTCATAAAAAACCTATTTTCTAAGCTCTAGCACCGCTTCGAAACTGCCATTTTTATCAACACTGCTTAGTTTTAGACCTCGATACCCGGCCATTTTCTCTAGATTTTTAACTTCTTGCTCATGCTCTACTATAACTCTAAGCGTCTCGCCCTTATAGCCACTCAATGTTGACTTAACCTGATGCATCATATCTGGAATAGGCAGTGCACGACGTGGATCAAGTGGCATTCCGCGAGTATCAAGGACACCGCCTTTAAGATTTTTTGGCACTTGATATTCATCCATAAGGCGTTTTGAAGATGCCTTCCAAGCGGCTTTACTCAGACTAGCAGGACCAAAAAGTGCACAATGGCAAGTTCCATACTCAGCAATCTCATCTTCAATAAATTCACAAGGACACATCATCTTTTTATTTAACTCTTCGTCGGCAGAAGGCTCAAAACAAGGACAATAACGCTTGCCAAAAGTTGCTTCCATCTCGCAAAGATTACTTTTAAGATTGGTTAGCATCATCCAGCTAGGATTAAGTGCATAATTTTTCTGCTTCGCATACTTCTCCAACCAGTTTTGTTGTTTTTTAGCACTTTCTTTATATTTGAAAAAATCTTTGAAAAAACCAATCATCATATTTATCATTTCTATTCCTTACGTTATTTAGAAACTGTATATCATTAAAAATCTATTTTGCATTAAGAGCATATCTTCCCCCTCCAAAAACAAATATCATAAGAGACATTACAAGATATAAAAACGGAAGTTCAAAAGATGGTGCGCCATGTTCGCCTAATTTGAAAAGCGAGCTTCCGTAAGCCAAAAATATTGCAAAACACATATTGAGTGCTAAAACCAAAGACGCAATCCTTGCATAAGCTCCAAGCAGAATTAAAATCGGCACAACAACCTCGCCTATATAAACCCCATAGGCTAAAAACTCCGGAAGTCCCGCGCTAACCGTTAAATGTTTTATGCCGGCTATACCGTTTATTATCTTATCAAGACCGTGAAAAAGCATCATTGCCCCGACACTTAGCCTTAAGATAAGCTTTGCTATCTCTTGCATCATGCTTGACTCCCTGTCATACGAATTTCTCTCTGCGGAAACGGTATTGTAATATTAGCACTATTTAGCGCCTGCAGTACCTTTAAATTTATCTCATACTGTATTTTGAAAAAACTGTTTGTCGGCACCCAATATCTGTAACCTATATCTATGGAACTCTCTGCAAATTTTTCTATTCCGACATTTGGCTCATTTTCTTTACTAACTCTTTCATGTTTTGACAAAACATCTTTAATCGCCGTGATGGCTTTCTGCACGTCACTTTCATAAGCCACGCCGACGCTTCCCTCGACAACCCTGTATGAATACGAGTTTACTAAAATATCGCCGATCATATACTTGTTTGGTATGGTTATCTGCTCCCTGTCTTCATTTGCCAAAACTGTGTAGGCTAGTTTAATCTCTTGAACCTCTCCGTATATGTTATGAACAGTTATGGTGTCTCCGATTTTAAAAGGTTTTGTAGCTATCAAAACTATGCCTGCCGCAAAGTTTGAAACGCTTCCTTGAAGAGCCAGACCTGCTGTTAAAGATATGGCGCCAAGAGCCGCTATAAACGGAGCGATGGAGATGCCTAGTTTTCCAAGTGCCAAAATTGCCATCATTGCGACTACCAAAAACCTGACTAGATTTGCAATAAAAGCGCTTAATGTCTCATCCATATGATGCTTAAGAAGTATTTTAAGTGCATATTTATGGGCATATCTAGAGGCTATTACGCCTATAAAAAGTATTATTACCGCACCGATTATCTGCAAACTGTAATTTGCAAAAAACTCAACTATAACAGTGTAAAATCTCCCTGCTTCATGAAGTTCCTTATCCATCTGTCGCCTCCTTTTTTTCTCTGAATTTACAGCTTCCGACCCTCATGATTTTACCTGTTTTTATAACCTCTTTTACATATTTCAGCGTACCCTCCGGGTCTGCATCTCCAACCTCCTCCGCTATAATCTTTAAAAGATCGGCTTCGTTTGTGGTACTCCAAGTTTTTTCATAACTGTACTGGGTCTGTATCTGCATAATTTTATTTTCCCTCTAATTTACACTATTTTGTCTATTTATAATAATATCTAAAAATTAAAAAATTTATAATTTCTATACAACTATTAAAATTATTACGGCATGCCCTCCCGTTTTATCGATTTTTCTACACAATATAAACTTAAATAATCCACAATATAATTTATTTAAATAAAAAAGAGAATATATTTGGGTATAATTCGCCAAATATTTTAGGGGAAGGTGCCATGTCATACTTGACATGCTTGTATCATCTCCTACTCTTAAAGGAAAATGATGCAAGAAAATGCACAAACACAGACAAAAACAGAAGAAAAGTTGATCACATTTGATGATTTAGGATTGAAAAAAGAGATACTTAAAAGCATTAAAGATGCCGGTTTTACGGTTCCAAGCCCGATTCAAGCAGCGGCAATACCGTTCATATTAGCAGGTCGCGACATAGTTGGTCAGGCACACACGGGTACCGGTAAAACAGCAGCTTTTGGTCTTCCTGCACTAAATAATATTAACCCTAATGACGGAGTAGGTATTTTAGTTATCACTCCAACTCGCGAACTCGCTACACAAGTTAGTGATGAGCTGTTTAAATATGGAAGAAGCATAGGCGCTAAAACAGTAACGGTTTACGGCGGAAGCTCATACAACAGACAAATCGACCTTATTGAAAGAGGCGCAAGCGTTGTTGTTGCAACTCCGGGCAGACTTTTAGATATACTTAAAAAGAATCTTTTAAAGAATTTTACTCCGAGCGTTGTTGTTTTAGATGAAGCAGATGAGATGCTTGATATGGGATTTTTAGATGATATCAACGAAATCTTCTCATACCTTCCGTCAAACAGACAAACACTTCTTTTCTCGGCTACTATGCCAAAACCAATCAAGCTTCTTGCGGAAAGAATTTTGGATAATCCTGAGTTTATTAGCATCACAAAAGGTGAAACTACAAATACGGACATAAACCAAGAGTACTATGTAATAGAAGAGTCTGAGCGTGATGACGCAATAATTCGTTTGATGGATTCGGAGGGATGTGACAAGTCGATAGTATTTTGTAGAACAAAAAGCGAAGTAGACAGACTATCAAACGTACTTTCAAATGCCGGATATTTAGCAAACGGTCTTCATGGAGATATGGAGCAGCGCCAACGTGAGACTGTTATCAAAGGCTTTAAAAACAATGGTGTTAAAGTTTTAGTTGCTACCGATGTTGCCGCTCGCGGTATACATGTTGACAACATCTCTCACGTTTTCAACTACCATATTCCTTTTGATCCTGAGTCTTACGTTCACCGTATCGGCAGAACGGGACGTGCCGGAACAAAGGGTAAAGCAATTACACTTTTAACTCCATTAGAGTTCAAAGAGCTTCAGCGCATTAAAACAAAAGTTGGAACAACAATGACTCATGCGTTTGTTCCAAGCAAGAATGATTTAAGAGCTACAAACTTAAAAACTATTGTTACGACAATCGAAAATCAAAAAATTTACGATGAGGCACACCAGATTCTTGACATGTTAAAAGAAGACATAGATGAAGCGACTATTATGTTCAAGCTAGTTTCTATGATTTTAGACAAACAGACAATTCAAGGTCCAAATTTTATCGGAATTCCTGCTGATAAATTAGCTGCTATCTTAGATCGTGCCAGCAAAAGAGGCGATAACAGAAGTGGCGGCCGTGGCGGTTACAAAGGGACAAGAAGTCGTCCAAACAGTGACAGAAACCGTTCAGGAAGCGGCGACAGAAACCGCTCTGGAGGTGACAGACCACGTTCAAGCGAAGGCGGTGAGAGAAGTCGTCCAAGCGGCGGCGGTTACCGTGGCACAAACGCTAGCGGCGGCACTGGTGGCGGAGAAAGAAGTCGCTCAGGCGGCGCTGAGAGAAACCGCAATAGAACCAGAGACTAAAAACTGCTATAAACATTAACCCGAAATTTATTTCGGGTTGTCCCCAATAATACTGATTTGACACACTAAAAATTAAGACAACAATTCAAAAAGAATATACTCCTAAATACTAAACATACAAAGCATATAAGAGATAAAATATCAGATTACGACAAAGAGCCTGCAAAGCTAAAAAAGCAGTTTTTAAAAATTTGCAAACGACGCTTTAGTAATAGCAGAGAGTTTTTCGTTAATCTCAAAAATTTTTGATCTGATATTTGTTACACCAAAACTTTGAAGTCTTTTTGTGTGCATATCAAGATACGCCTCTAGTGCGGGAAGATTTTCAAATATGTAGATTCCGCCTGCCTCTTTTGTCTCTTTGTTCTCGGTCCAAATCTTCCAAATCAGTCCATTTTCCTTAGCTATAGAGTGCGCCAAATCTTTAAATCCCTCCGCCATCTCTTCGCCCGTTGGACCATAGTATGGGAAATCTATCTGTAAAAGCAGCATTGTAATTCCTTTTTTTGAAACTGTACCAAATTTATACATATATAGCCATTAATAGAGATATGGCAACGAAGATAAATTTGATATAATTTGCCAAAAAAGAGAAAATATGACTGTTTATGAAGAGAGCCAATTATATATAGAAAAAGAGCAAAGCGAAATACCGTGGCTGAAAATCTTTACGAAAGAGCCATACAAAGAGCTGGGTGACGTTCCAAAAGAGTTACGCACGAGACTTTGGGAAGTTTATGACATTATAGAGCTTGAAATGAAAGCGTACTATAAACCGCAAAAAATAAATATGGCATCATTTGGCAATATGCTTCCAAGAGTTCATATACATGTTATGGCGCGATTTGAGAATGACAGTTACTTTCCAAATCCGATGTGGGGAGAAAAACTTAGAGAGGCGAAGCTGAATCTTCCAAACGAGGAAGAGTTTTATAAAAGAGTTAAAAAGGCCTTAGAAAAAAAATAGAAAGACCTTTTTTTATAATTTAAATTCTCTATTTTAAAGGGCTAAATGGGACTAAGGCACTGCCCCACGTCAGTCCCCCTCCAAAGGCATCTAGCAACATAAGCTCACCTTTTTGGAGTCTTCCGTTTTCATATATATCGTTTATTGCCATCGGAATAGAAGCGCCTGATGTATTTCCGTACTTTTCAACCGTTAAGACAACCTGCTCATCATCCAATTTTAGAGCGTCGCCTACGGCTTTTATAATTCTAAGATTTGCCTGATGCGGCACAAAATGTTTAACATCAGAAGCTTGGATATTGTTCTCTTTTAAAATTTCCACAACATCTTTTGTCAAAGTTTTAACAGCTACTTTAAAAGTCTCATTCCCTTTCATCTGCATATAGCAGCTTGTAGCTTCCTGCTCTAGCGCATCATGCGCAGAACCGCTTCCGCCGTTTGGCGTCATAAGCAAGTCGGCAAATTCACCGTCTGAGCCAGTATGGATATCAATAATCGCCTCATCTTTGTTATCTGTAGCGCTGATTACAGCTGCACCCGCACCGTCGCCAAACAATATACATGTTCCCCTATCGCTGTAGTCGGTTATGGATGATAGTTTTTCAGCGCCGATTATTAGAACATTCTTTTTCATTCCTGATTCTATGAATGCTTTTGCGATTGATAAAATATAAACAAATCCTGTACATGCCGCAGAGATATCAAATGCAGTTATATTTCCAAGTCCTAATTTTGTAGAGATGATGGTAGCAGTTGATGGCATACAGAAGTAGTCGGGCGAGATAGTTGCGCAGACAATCATGTCAATTTGGCTTTTATCAAGACCGCTTCTCTCAATTGCCAGTTTAGCGGCTTTAACGCCCATGTCACTTGTAAACTCATCGTTTGCTGCAATACGACGCTCTTTTATACCGGTTCTTTTTGTTATCCACTCAT
>DAIDMU010000065.1 GCA_027448805.1 Sulfurimonas sp.
CCCCAACCTTGGCAAGGTTGTGCTCTACCACTGAGCTATTCCCGCAATTTATAGTACTTAAACTTTTTAAGTGAGCGGAATTATAGCCACTTTATTTTTGTTTGTAAAGAGTTTTTATAGAAAAAATTAGAAAAAATGCTATAATCACACCAATTATACAAAGATAACAACTATAAAATGAAGGATTTTAATGAGAAGTGATACTATAAAAAAGGGCTTTGATAAGGCTCCTCACCGTTCTCTGCTTCGTGCAACAGGCCTAAAAGACGAGGATTTCGACAAGCCGTTTATAGGGATAGCAAACAGTTATATAGACATTATACCAGGACATTTTTTCTTGCATGAGTATGGAGAGATTGTTAAACAAGCAATCCGCGAAGCAGGCGGGGTTCCGTTTGTGTTTAACACTATCGGCGTTGATGACGGGATTGCAATGGGGCATGACGGTATGCTTTACTCTCTTCCTTCACGCGAGATTATCGCAGACTCAATCGAGACCGTTATGAACGCTCACAAACTTGATGCGATGATATGTATTCCAAACTGCGACAAAATCGTCCCAGGTATGATAATGGGTGCGCTTCGCGTAAATGTTCCGACTGTTTTTGTTTCAGGCGGTCCGATGCCCGCAGGGCATAAAAAAGATGGTACTCCGATAGATTTGGCTACCGCGTTTGAGGCGGTTGGTGTCCATGCCGAGGGAAAAATGAGCGATGAAGAGCTCTATGAGATAGAGTGCAACGCATGTCCAAGCGGCGGAAGCTGTTCCGGAATGTTTACGGCAAACTCTATGAACACTCTTTGTGAGGCGATGGGAATCGCACTTCCTGGAAACGGCACTATTTTGGCTATGACGCCGGCTAGAATCGAACTTGTTAAAAAAGCTGCCAAGAGAATTGTTGAGATGGCAAAAGCAGATGACAGCAAGTATAATCTGAGAAATGTTTTAAACGAAAAAGCTGTTCACAATGCGTTTGTAGTTGATATGGCAATGGGCGGAAGCTCAAATACGGTTCTGCACATGCTGGCTATTGCAAAAGAGGCTGGAGTTGATTTTCCTATTGAAAAAATAAACAAAATAGCTGACAATGTAGCGCATATAGCTAAAATATCTCCGTCATTAACGACTGTTCACATGGACGACATCAATCGTGCAGGCGGTGTAAATGCGGTTATGAAAGAGGTTAGCCGCAGAGGCGGACTCCTTTATCTTGACAACCCGACCGTAACGGGTGAGACACTGGGCGAGCGTATAAAGGATGCTAAAATTTTAGATGAAAATATCATTCATACAAATGAAAATGCTTATTCTCAAGTCGGCGGATTATCAATTCTTTTTGGAAATCTAGCAATTGAAGGTGCGGTTGTAAAAACTGCCGGAATTGAAGCAAATATGCGTCAGTTCAAAGGCACGGCAATCTGTTTTAACTCACAGGCCCAAGCAATAACTGGGATTATGAGCCATAAGGTTAAGCCAGGCAACGTTGTAGTCATCCGTTATGAAGGTCCAAAAGGCGGTCCTGGAATGCAGGAGATGCTTGCTCCTACTGCGCTTATTCAAGGAATGGGACTCGGTGACAGCGTGGCTCTTATTACGGACGGCAGATTTTCAGGAGCAACCAAAGGTGCTAGTATCGGGCATGTTTCTCCGGAGGCGGCAGAGGGCGGTTTGATAGCATTTATAGAAGATGGTGATGAGATAGAGCTGGATACGGATAAACATATTTTACAGCTAAATGTAAGTGATGCGGAAATAGCAAAAAGAAAATCTAGCTACAAGCCGTACAAAAACGAGGTTAAATCCAAGTGGCTTAAACGATACCAGCTTTTAGTTTCAAATGCTTCAAACGGTGCAGTTTTAAAAACAGAACTTTAATAATTTGTACGCAAAATGAGCGAAGCCCATTTTGCTGCGCTAGCCGCTTAGGCACTAAAGCTAGCCTCTTTTGAGGCAGAAAATAATAGATAAGGGTAAAATTTGAACGCAATAGCAATAAAACATAACGGCGAAATAATAGATTTACAAACTGCTTCAGAGCTTGGTTTTGAGGGAGAACAGATACTTCTTGACAACTCTCCTGACTCCTTGGAAGTTCTTCGCCACTCAACAGCCCACCTTATGGCTCAAGCCATAAAATCACTCTATCCTGACGCAAAGTTTTTTGTCGGACCTAACGTTAAAGAGGGTTTTTACTACGATTTTAAAACTTCAAGTGAGATTGGCGAGGGCGACCTTAAGACAATAGAAAAAGAGATGCTCTCCCTTGCCAAAAATAAATATCCGATAGAGAAGTATGAAATCTCTGTGGACGAGGCAAAAGAGAAGTTTAAAAATGATCATCTGAAACTAACGGTTATGCAAAGAATCCCAAGCGACACGGTCTCTATCTACAAGCAGGGTGATTTTGAAGATTTATGCCGTGGACCGCACCTGCCAAATATCGGACTTATCAGATATTTTAAACTTACTAAAATAGCTGGTGCCTACCTTGGCGGAGACTCTAACAATGAGATGCTTACACGCATCTATGGTATAGCATTTGCGGACAAGGAGGCTTTAAAAGCCTATCTTGACATGATGGCAGAGGCTGAGAAGAGAGATCATCGCAAGCTTGGTGCAGAGATGAAAATGTTTACATTCCGTGAAGAGGTAGGGGCAGGTTTCCCTATCTGGCTTCCCGCAGGTGGAAGACTTCGCGCAAGGTTGGAATCACTTCTGTTTAAAGCTCACCGTAAACGCGGTTATGAGCCTGTTCGTGGCCCTGAAATGCTTCGTTCTGACCTTTGGAAAACATCTGGCCACTACCAAAACTATGGCGAGAACATGTACTTTACAAATATAGACGAGATAGAATTCGGTGTAAAACCGATGAACTGTGTCGGGCATATTAAGATATATGAAGATGAGCTGCACTCATACAGAGATTTGCCAATCAAATATTTTGAGTATGGCGTAGTTCACCGTCATGAGATGACGGGAGCACTTCATGGGCTTTTCCGCGTTCGTGAGTTTACACAAGATGATGCGCATATTTTTTGTAGAGCTGACCAGATAGAGGAGCAGATTATAGAGGTTGTCGATTTTGTAGATAAAATCATGTCAACTTTTGAATTCAACTACAAAATGATGCTCTCAACAAGACCGGCTAAAGCTGTTGGAAACGATGAGGTGTGGGAAATTTCTACACAGGCTCTAAAAAATGCAATGGACAAAAACTCTCTTGTTTATGAGATAGATGAGGGCGGTGGGGCTTTCTACGGTCCTAAGATTGATATTAAAATTACGGACGCAATCGGACGTGAGTGGCAATGTGGTACAATACAGCTAGACTTTAACCTGCCAAGCAGATTTGAGCTCGAGTACAACGGCGAGAATAACGACAAAATTCAACCGGTTATGATTCACAGAGCCATTTTAGGTTCGTTTGAGCGTTTTATTGGTATATTAACGGAGCACTACGCTGGAGAGTTTCCAATGTTTATCGCTCCGACTCAAGTTGCAATCGTTCCAATTGCTTCAACGCATAACGATTACGCTAAAGAGTTGTCGGATAAACTGATAGATTTAGGGGCTGATAGTGAAATCTACTCTAAAAACGATTCTCTAAATAAAAGAATCAGAACAGCGGAAAAAACAAGGGTGCCTATGCTTATAGTTATAGGCGATGAAGAGGTTGAGTCTCGTAGTGTTGCAATCCGCGACAGAAGAACGAGAGAACAGTATAATCTAAGTGAGAGCGAATTTCTTTCTCTTATACAAACTAAAATAAATGAGGTAAATTTTTGAGCAAAAAAGACCGTGTAATAATGAATGATGATATTCGTGTACCTGAGGTGCGTTGTAACGTAGATGGAGCAGAGTCTTTAGGGATAATTTCTACTGATGCGGCTATGGAAAAAGCAAACGAGTTGGGTTTAGATTTAGTTCTAATTGCCCCAGACGCAAAGCCTCCTGTTGCAAAAATTATGGATTACGGCAAGTATAGATATCAAGAAGAGAAAAAGCAGAAAGAGCAGAAAAAAAATCAAGTTAAAGTTGATATTAAAGAGATTAAACTTTCTGTTAAAATCGCTGAAAATGATATTAGCTATAAAGTAAAACATGCAAGAGAGTTTTTGTCTGAAGGCAAACATGTAAAATTTCGTGTATTTCTAAAAGGTCGTGAGATGGCCAATCCAGACGCTGCTAAAGATGTTCTTTTAAGAATTTGGCCGATGGTTCAAGATATTGCAGTTATGGATAAAGAGCCTAAATTCGAGGGCCGCTACTATAACATGTACGTTTTACCTCAGAAAAATAGCTAACAGGAGGGGGGCAAGTTTTTACCCCTCTTTTCTACTTAGCTAATTTAGCTATCAAATCCTCTTTTTGCATCGCATCAGCTACATATTTTACAATCACAACTTTTTCCGTATCATTTATATACCACTCTGCAACATGAGCGTTTTCAAATCCTTTAAGTTTTGAAAGATCAACGTCTGCAAGCGGAAGATAGAGATGAGAGTATTTGGTTGGATTTTGAAGCTTTAATGTCCAAAATAACCACAGAGTTGCAAAAACTGCAATAGATATACCGATGGTTCCCCTATCGCTAATTTCCAATAATAATCCAGCTGACGCACCGCCGATAAATGTAGCGAAGTAGGCAGCAGAGTTGGCAATTCCAAGTGCAGCGCCTTTTTGATGCACCTTTGCAAACTTTGTTATCATTGACTGAACAAGAGGCTCCATCATATTAAAAGCGATAAAAAACATCACAACACCAACTATAAAAATTGCACTTGAAGTTGTTAGCCCCATAATTAAAAATGAGCCTATAAACAGAACAATTGAGAGCAAAAATATCTCTTTTGGTTTGTTGTATTTTTCGCCAAAAACTGCGGCAGGACCCATTGCAACCAAACCAAAAATCATGGCAGGTATATAAGCCAAATGTAAATCAGACTTTTGCCACTCAAAATCACTGCTTGTCAATATAATAGGTATGAGAACAAAGGCAACAGTCATAAGACCTTTTTGCATGGCATTTATGATAATCATATTTAAAAGATTCGGATCTTTTAAAATATCGGAAGTTTTTGCGGCTGCATGGTAAGTGTGCTTGATTTTAGGAGGCGTTGGCACTTTAGTAAAAAGAAGAACTATCGCCAAAACAGCCAAAACAGCCGTCAGTATAAAAAGAAATTCAACACCAAATTTTGCACTAAGAACAGGACCAAGCCCCATAGCAAGAGCAAAGCTCATTGCGATTGAAGCTCCCATGATTGCCATTGCTTTACCACGAATCTCCTCTTCAACCAAATCAGAAATCATAGCCGCAATAACAGAACCTATAGCACCTACACCTTGAAGAAAACGACCAAGCATAAGGGTGTATATATCAGCTGTAAAGGCACAAATAATTGAACCTGCCAGAAATATAAGAAGACCGATAAGCAGAGTAGGTTTTCTGCCTATTTTGTCACTCATGGCACCAAAAGGAACCTGAAAAATTGCTTGAGTAAGTGCGTAACCGCCAACAACGATACCTACAAGCAGCGGTGTAGAGCCCTCAAGCTCAAGGGCATAAACTGAAATAACCGGCAGAACTAAAAACAGACCTAAAAATCTCAAAGAGAGAATTGCTGAAAGAGGAAAGACTTTTTTAAACATTGTGCACCTTAAATATTATATAATGCGCAATTATATTGAAAAGATTGTTTACACAAACTTTTTAAATCAAGAAAACTTATGTCCAAAGTAAAATGTAAGGAATAGATGTGAAATTAATATTGGCTACGTCAAACAAAGGAAAAGTAAGAGAGATAAAAGCACTCTGCAAAGATTTTGAAGTGATACCCTATAGTGAGCTTATGGATGAGTTTGAAATTGTTGAGGATGGGGCTGATTTTAAAGAGAACGCTCTTATAAAAGCCAGAGCGGTTTTTAAGGCTTTAAACGAAGATGAGATTGTAGTTATAGCAGACGACAGTGGAATAAGTGTTGATGTTCTTGATGGAAAACCGGGTATTTATAGCGCAAGACATGCTGGGAAAAATGCAAATGACAAAGATAATCTTCACAAACTTATTCAAGATATAAAAGATAAAAATGTTACATCTTCACCTGCTCACTACACCGCAGCAATAGCCATTGTTACAAAAAACAGCGAGTACGTTGTTCATGGCTGGATGTATGGAACTGCCATATCTGAGGCCATAGGTGATGGCGGTTTTGGGTATGATCCTATGTTTATCCCTCTTGGATATGATAAAACTTTAGGTCAGTTGGATGATGAAGTTAAAAAAAGGTTGTCTCATCGCTCAAAAGCGCTTGAGCTAGCTAGAGTGATTATAAAATCATTATAAATTAGGCAAAAAACCAAAAAACAACACCGACAACTATTCTATAGATTCCAAACCCTACGAATGTATGGGTCGTAAGAAATTTCATCATCGCTTTTACGGTTATAAATGCAACTGCAAATGCCGTCACAAATCCGACTGCCAAAAGCGAGTAGTCATCCACAACAAGCTCGTGGCGGTTTTTAAACAAATCGTAAGCCGTTGCCGCAAACATAGTTGGGATTGCCAGTAAAAAAGAGAATTCGGCGGCACTTTTGCGTGATAATCCGCTAAAAAGACCTCCAATCATAGTGGCTCCGGAGCGGCTGGTTCCCGGTATCATTGAAAAAGTTTGAAATAGTCCTATCATCAGAGACTCTTTTATAGTCAGCTCATCTACGGTTTTATCACCGCTCTCATCATGGTTTCTTCTAAAATATTCGATTACTAAAAATACAACACCGCCGAGGATGAGCATTATTGCAACGGTTTCTATTCCAAAAAGTCCCTTTATTGTTTTGTAAAATAAAAAACCAAAAAGAGCTGTCGGTAAAAATGCTACTGCGATTTTAAGCCACAAATTTTTATTTGCCAGAAGCCTTTGTGAAAATAGAAACAAAACTGCCAAAATACTGCCTAGTTGAATAGATATCTCAAATGTTTTGTGTGCAACTGTTTGCTCAAGCCCTAGCAGATGCGAAACAAGTATGAGATGCCCCGTAGAAGAGATTGGTAAGAACTCTGTTAAGCCTTCTATCACGCCTAAAATTATAGAATCGAGTATGGTCATAAAAGCCCTTAATAAATTTGCGATTTGCAATTTTTGTTGAAATTCTAGCATAAAAATAAAGAGTCACTTTATCTTATTTGGATATAATGCGAGGTTTTAAATTATAATTTATTAGGAACTTTTACATGTTACTTTTTACGCCTGGACCTACCCCGGTACCTCAAAACGTTCGCAACGCAATGTCAGACGAGACTATGCACCACCGTACACCTGAATTTGAAGCTATTTTTGAAAAAACAAGAAAACATCTTTTTAACTTATTTAAGAGTGATGAAGTCGTAATGCTTGCATCTAGCGGAACGGGTGCCATGGAAGCTGCCGTTATAAATTTGTGTCACAACACTCGTTTAAATGTAAATTCCGGAAAATTCGGTGAGAGATTTGGCAAAATTGCTTTGTCTCACGGACTTGGCAATGTTGAGATAAAAAATGAGTGGGATACGCCAGTAACTGTTAAAGAAGTTGTAGAAGCGCTTAAGAGCAACCCAAATATTGACGCTATTGCAGTTCAGATAAGTGAATCAGCAGGCGGACTTCGTCACCCTGTTGAAGCGATTGCAAAGGCTGTAAAAGAGATAAATCCAAATATTATGATTATAGCTGACGGTATCACTGCCGTCGGTGTTGAAGAGATTGATATTGCAAATATCGACTGTCTTATTGCAGGAAGTCAAAAAGCTCTTATGCTTCCTCCGGGACTTGCGATTTTGGGACTTAGCAACGCAGGAATTGAGAAGATAGGTAAAGGTAGAGGCTATTACTTCAATCTTGCTACCGAGATAAAATCTCAAAGAAAAAATACTACCGCGTGGACGGCTGCAACTACTCTTACTATCGGGCTTTTAGAGATATTAGAGACCATTGAGAGAAATGGCGGGGTTAAAAAACTTTACGAAGAGACTGCTACTAGAGCAAATGCCGTTATCTCCGCACTTCAAGCAGTAGGTTTGCATATATATCCAAAAACTCCGGCACTCTCTATGACTACGATTGACGATGAGAATGCATCACAAATCAGAAAGATTTTAAAAACTGATTTTGGCGTAAATGTTGCCGGCGGACAAGACCATCTTGATGGTAAAATCTTCCGTATAAACCAGATGGGTCTTATTGCTCCTTATGAGATTGCGTGGGTTGTAAACTCCGTAGAACTCGCTCTTGCAAAACTAGGCCGCAGAGCGTACGACGGCACTGCAAACAGGGTTTTTAACGAAAAATATTTCAAAGTGGTTCAGTAATGATTTTAGAGCACGAAATTCCTAGCGGCTCAAAACTCTATTTTGGCAATAGCGCTAAGACAAAAAGAGAGATAGAGAAGGTTGCTAGCGATATTTTGTACGCTAAAGGCTTTGAGGAGATAGTCACTCCGATATTCTCTTACCACCAGCATAAGAGTATCGCAAATGAGAAAGAGCTTATTAAGGTAAATGATGAAAATAATAACTCAATCTCCCTGAGAGCCGATTCAACGATTGACGTTGTTAGAATAATTGAGAAGAGACTCGGACGCAATACGGAACATAAAAAATGGTTCTATATCCAGCCAGTTTACCGCTATCCGACAGATGAGCAGTACCAGATAGGTGTTGAGTTTATGGGCGAGAGCAAACTGTCGTCTGTTTTAAACATAGCAATAGACATCTTTGATAAGTTAGAAGCAAAACCTCTGATTCAAATCTCAAATATGATGATACCAAAGTTGCTGGTTGAGATGTTTGACGAGCTGACGCTTGATGATTTTAGACATGTAAATATAGAGAAATTTATAAACCTAAAAGTTGAGTGGCTTGAGAAGCTTGTATATCTCCAACACCCTGAGCAGGTTGACGAACTGCTCGAGGTTGTTCCGGCGCAAATAAGAGCGGAGCTGGAGAAGATGAAGAGTCTGTGCGGTGCAATAAGCTGCAACAACAGCGTCTTGGCTCCGATGTACTATGCAAAAATGCTCTACTATGATGAGCTGTTTTTCAGGGTAATAGATAAGAATGAAGTCTTTGCCAGAGGCGGAAGATACAAAAATTCAGAGCTAAGCTCTGTTGGTTTTGCAATTTATACAGATGTGTTAATAGAAACAAAATCGAAGTAGAGGAAGAGAATGAAAGCGGATTTAATAGTTGGTATACAGTGGGGCGATGAGGGAAAAGGCAAGATTGTCGACAGGTTGGCAAAAGAGTATGATATGGTTTGCAGAAGCCAAGGCGGTCACAACGCAGGTCACACAATCTGGGTGGACGGCACAAGATATGCGCTTCACCTTATTCCTTCAGGTATATTAAACCCAAAAGCGATCAATGTTATCGGAAACGGGGTTGTTTTGTCTCCATCTTCGATAATAAAAGAGATGACGCAGTTTGACGCACTAGAGGGCAGACTTTTTATCTCGGATAAAGCACACTTAAATCTATCTTATCACTCTCTTGTTGACCAAGCTCGCGAGAAGCTAAAAGGCGACAGCGCTATAGGAACGACGGGCAAGGGCATAGGACCTGCTTATTCTGACAAAATCAACCGTGTCGGCGTAAGGGTAGGCGAACTTTTAAATCCTGTCAAGCTTTGTGACTCCGTAATGGGCTATTTTGAGCAAAATAGAGAGATATTTGACATCTTAAAGATTCAAACTCCAAACAGAAGTGAACTTTTGGCAGAGCTTCAAGAGTATAGCACTAAACTCTCCCCGTTTATCACTGATACTACTCAGATGGTTTGGAGAGCGCTTGATAAAGAGAACAATAGAGTTCTGCTAGAGGGCGCTCAGGGAACTATGCTAGACATCGACCATGGGACTTATCCGTATGTCACTTCAAGCTCAACGGTAAGTGCGGGAGCATGTACAGGTCTTGGTATAAATCCTAAGGATATAGGTAAAGTTATCGGAATCGTAAAAGCATATTGTACGCGTGTAGGTAACGGTCCGTTTCCAAGTGAAGATTTGGGAGAAGACGGCAAGTTAATCGGCGAAAAAGGTCATGAATTCGGCACAACTACGGGACGTGCGAGAAGATGCGGCTGGTTTGACGCTGTTGCATGTAGATATGCAAGCCGCCTAAACGGGTGTGATGAGTTGGCACTGATGAAACTTGATGTTCTTGATGGATTTAAAGAAGTAAAAGTTTGTGTAGCTTATGACTTAAACGGTGTAGAGATTGACTATCTACCGGCAAATTTAAATGATGTAAAGCCGATTTACAAATCGTTTAAAGGGTGGGATAAATCAAAAGGTGCTAGAACCTTTGATGCACTTCCAAGCTTTGTCAGGTAGTCGTGGTATGCCTGAAACTGATTTCTTAGCAGATAGTTATAGGTATTTCTTGAGCCGT
>DAIDMU010000066.1 GCA_027448805.1 Sulfurimonas sp.
TCTGTCAACATTTCTAAACGCCTCTATGATGTTGTTTGAGCGCAGCGCACCAACATCTATAAGATAATCAACCATCTCACTGTTTGAATTCATAACTATCTCTCCTCCAGACACGACTCAATGCTTTTAAACTCCAGATTGTGCGTGCTTGCTACCGAGAGATTTGTAACATTACCGTTATAGACATTAACGCCTAGAGCCAGTGATGCGTCATTTTTAACGGCATTGATTACTCCCTCTTTTGCCAATTTTCTAACATAGGAGATTGTAGCGTTTGAGAGTGCCAAAGTGGAGGTTTTCGGATAGGCTCCGGGCATATTTGCCACACAGTAGTGCAAAACGCCCTCTTCTGCAAAGATAGGATTTGTGTGGGTTGTCGGATGCGAAGCCTCAGAAGTGCCGCCCTGATCTATCGCAATATCTACAACTACCGCTCCCCTTTTCATCTCTTTTAACATCTTGCATGTAATAAATTTCGGGGTCGCAGCACCGCCGTGAACAAGCACCGCGCCTACGACTATATCTGAAGCTTTTATTGCCTCAAGAAAGAGCTCCTCTGAATACAGAGCAGTTTTAACATGCGGAAGTATTTTTTTGAGCTCATCAAGTTTTGGAGCCGTGCGATTAATAACAGTTACATCCGCGCCCATACCTGAAGCAATTTTAGCCGCACTAAATCCGGCATTACCCGCACCGATAACTAAAACTTTAGCCGCTTCAACTCCATCAGAACCGCTTATTAAAATACCCTCTCCGCCTTGATATCGGCTAAGATGATATGCCCCGACTATCGGCGCCATACTTCCAGCTATCTCGCTCATCGGTTTTAAAAGCGGAAGCTCGCTTCCAAGCGCAACAGTCTCGTAGGCAATCGCACAAACTCCCTTTTGCATCAAAACTTTAGTCAACTCTTTTGCGGGGGCTAGATGAAGATAACAGAAGAGCGTGTGCTTCTCGTTTAAAAATTCATACTCTGATGACTGCGGCTCTTTAACCTTTACAATCAAATGAGCTTTTTCATAAAGCTCTTTGGCGCTTGCTGCTATCTTTGCCCCTGCATTTGCGTACGCATCATCGCTAAAACCGCTTCCTTCGCCTGCACCGCTCTCTACAAACAGCTCATGACCGTCACTCACTAAAACAGCAATATTTGACGGCGTTGCTCCGACACGAAACTCATCAGTTTTAACCTCTTTTGGAATTCCTATGACCATATTTTTGCTCCTTAAAAATTATAAAACCAATCTTTTGATTTTCTTGAAAAAGGGTTTTGCTCGTAAAACTCCTCCTCATCAAGCCTAAATCTAAAATTTTGCATATATTCGTTGACTATTTTATAAGCCTCGTTAATCTCTTTGAACTTTTTTGCGTCACCCTCAGGCATATCGGGATGATAAATCTTTGATATTTTGCGGTACCTTTTTTTAAGCTCGGCATAAGATACGCGCGAAGATATATCCAATATGTCAAGAGCCTCTTGAAATTTTTCATAACTCATAAAAAGCTGCCTCTTTTCTCCAAACTGTCACTAAATATGCAGTTTACGCCCATACTAAAGAGCTCTTTTGCCCGCGCAGAATCATTAACCGTATAGACGCCAACAAAAAAGCCTGCTTCTCTTAACATCATTACGGTTTGTTTATCGACAAGTTCATCATTGAGAGTGTATCCGCTTGCTCCAAGCTCCATTAGATACTTAATCAGTCTATGCGGATGCTTGCCTTCAACCAGAGCCGCAGTCGGCACATCAGGCAATTTCTCTTTAGCTAATTTAAGGTATTCGTGTCTAAACGACGAAAGCAAAACCAGCTCCTGCGCATCGCTCTCTTTTATCTCTTTTACAACCGCCTCTACTGCCACATCATCGCCTAGTACTCCACTCATATCTTTAATTTCAATATTTAAAAAAATGTTATTCTCTTTTATAAACTCCAACGAGCCGCGAAGAGTAAGCAGCGGCTCTTTATGATTTTTATCTTTGTAAAACCAGCTTCCGTAATCGAGCGCTCTAAGCTCCTCAAGAGTAAAGTCGCAAACTCTGTATGGCTTGCGAGATTTAAATCTCTCAATCTCGGTTACGTTTGTGGTTCTCTCTAAAGTATCATCATGCATAACAATAGCCGCGCCATCACGGCTTAGCTGCACGTCTATCTCTATAAAATCACATTTGCCCAAACTCTTTTTTAACGCAATTAGCGTGTTTTCAGGCGCAATAGAACGAGCTCCCCTATGAGCGGCAATAAGTCCGGTTTGGTTTAAAAGTTCTAAAAATTTCATACAATATTCTATCATTTATTTTACCCAATCTCTGCTTTTGTGGTAAAATTGACACCATGGTATAAAAGGAGGTCTCAATGCAAGCCGACAAAAGAACTGTTTATTCATGGGCGCTTTACGACTGGGCAAATTCTGCCTATGCAACCACGGTAATGGCCGGCTTTTTTCCTGTTTTTTTCAAGTCCTATTACAGCTCAGACGTTGAAGCAACGCTAAGCACGGCGCACCTCGGTTTTGCAAACTCAATATCCAGTTTTATAATAGTTCTTATCGCTCCTCTGCTTGGCGCTATGGCTGATAGCGGCTCGCTAAAGAAAAGATTCCTTTTTCTCTTTGCCTATCTCGGTATTTTGATGAGTGCGGCTTTGTCTCTGATTAGTCATGGCGAGTGGCAGCTGGCGGTGTTTGTATATATCCTTGGAAATATCGGTTTTATGGGCGCAGATACATTTTATGACGCTTTGCTTCCCACTATATCAGATAAAAAAACTGCAGACTATGTTTCCGGAGTTGGTTTTGCGCTTGGCTATCTCGGCGGTGGGATATTATTTAGTATCAATGTTCTGATGTTGCAAAACTTTTCGCTCTTTGGGCTGGAGAATGAAGCTGAGGCAATCAAAGCATCGTTTTTATGCGTGGCTCTCTGGTGGGCGCTCTTTTCACTTCCAATATTTCTCTTTGTTGAGGAGAACAAAAGGGAGCCAAAAAACCTTCCAGCACTCATAAAAGACGGATATATCAGGCTAAAAAACACATTTGGCAAGATAAGAGAGATTAAAGGAATTTTTCTCTTTTTACTTGCCTACTGGCTATACATTGACGGCGTTGATACGATTATAAGGATGGCGGTTGATTACGGAATGGCTCTTGGGTTTGACTCCAAAAATCTTATTTTTGCTCTCTTAATCGTTCAGTTTGTAGGTTTTCCCGCAACGCTGGTTTTTATAAAAATTGCCCAGCTTTGGGATACGAAAAAAGCTATATTTTTGGCAATCGGAATCTATCTTTTTATCACGCTTTGGGCTACGATGATACAAAAGGTGTATGAGTTTTATATTCTTGCCATTATGATTGCGCTTGTTCAAGGCGGTATTCAGGCGCTTAGCCGTTCATACTACTCAAAGATGATTCCAAAAGAGCATGCCGCGGAATTTTTCGGCTTTTATAATTTTTTGGGCAAATTTGCGGCTATTTTAGGACCTCTTTTAGTGGCCCTTGTTGCACTTCTAACTCAAAACTCCCGCGCCTCCATCGGCTCTGTTGCCATATTGTTTATACTCGGCGCAATTTTGCTCTATTTTGTGGATGAGAAGAGGACGGCCAAAGATGTTAAAAATGCCCTAAAGTGATACTGAATTTCTCTCCAGCTCGCTCTCTATCGCATCTCTTGTTATTTTTGCCAATTCACTGCTTCCAAAGTCTTTTGGAAAGATGGGCTTCAAAAAAGTAACTCTTATTTTTTTAGGCCTTGGAACTATTTTGCCAGTCTGCAATGCCTCGTAACTGCCATCAATCACAACGGGGAGAATAGGGATATTGAACGTCTTGGAGAGCATCGCAAAAAACGGTCTGAACTCCAGAAGCTTTCTATCCCTCGTTCTTGCCCCCTCAGGAAAAATAACAAGACTATTCCCCTCTCTTAAGGGCTGTGCGCAGAGCTGCATCGTATGTTTCAAATCCACATTTGCATCGATGAGTATCGTCTGTCCATGTTTTGATATGGGACCCAAAAGCGTTGTTCCAAACACCTGTTTATATGCCAGAAAAAAGCTTTTTTTTAGAGTTTTGTACGGCAGTATCGACTCTATTAAAAAGCCGTCAAGCATACTCTGGTGTGATGGCGCGATTATGCAAGGGTATGGCGGAATATTCTCTTTATTGACTATTTCAAGACGGAAATAGAGTTTAAATAGAGGAAAAAGAAGAGTTTTGTAGAGACTCATAATGATTGGGGAGTAGATAAGTTTTTCGTCTATTTTCTCCCCCAATATCTTCTCCCATTCAGGCTTAACAAAATCTACATGTTGAGTATTTTTCAAAATGAACATGTAGAGTGATTTCAGGTTCATAAGCCCTGAAAACGCGGCTTCATCTATTTTTACTCCGAAGCTCTGCTCGATAAAAACAAAAAGCTCAACATAGTTGAGAGAATCAAATCCCAAATCAAGCTCTAAATGTGACGAGGGAACTATTTTGCTCTTTGTTATAGTCGAGATATAGCTCTTTAACGTGGCATATATCTCATCATCTGGCTCATCTTCGTCGCTAATTTCAGACATATTTTTGGAATTTAAAAGCTCCTCTATGGCAGCCAAATCAACCCTGTTAGATGCAGTTTTTGGCAGCGGCGCTCTTAAAATCTTATACCCTTTTATTTTTTGCGCCTCTTCAACTTCCATATTGTAAAGCTCAATGGCGTACCACCTTAACTCCTCCTGGATATTGATTATTTTTGCCTCTTTTAGAGCCTCAAAATTTGGATAAATTAACGCAAAAGGGTGATGGTTATGCTCTATAATCGCTATATCTTTAATATAGCGTGTAAGCGAGAGAACTCTATTTTTTATTTTTTCTAAATCCATTTTACAGATACGCTCCAATATTAGCCCAATAATACCCAAGAGGTAAATAGATTGTCAAGCCTAGATTAAGAGCCAAAAAGTTAAAATACGCAAATAAACAGACAAGGCTATTTTTGTTAAATCTTCCTAATATATTGGCATTTTCACGTATTCTTTTGGCACCGCTCATGTTTTGGATAATTTTAAATCCAGATTTTTTCACAGAAAATGGCTACCACATAAGCTGGAACTACTACGCGGCATCGCTTCTCTTTGTTTTAGCAAGCGTGACAGACTTTTTTGACGGCTTCATTGCAAGAGAGTGGAACCAGATGACTATGCTTGGCTCCATAATAGACCCTCTTGTAGACAAGATGCTGATAATCGCCGCATTTTTAGGACTTATGATGATTGGCGAAGCAAGTGCGTGGGCTATTTATATCATCATTATTCGCGAGCTTTTCATTACCGGAATCCGTACGGTAGCCCTAGGTGAAGGACTGGATATAAAAGCTTCATGGGCCGGCAAAGTAAAGACGGTTGTTCAGATGATTGCCATAGGATTTTTGCTTATGCACTGGCCGCTTGGCACTGAGCTCTTATGGCTGGCGGTCGCTCTGACACTCTACTCCGGTTTTGAGTATCTTTATGGATTTAGAGCTGCAATTTTAAAAGGTAAAAATTAATGAGTTTTTTGGTTTCACTGATTGTCATATCGGCACTTATATTTTTTCATGAGTTAGGTCACTACTTTGCAGCCCGTGCCATGGGTGTTTACGTTGAAGTTTTCAGCATAGGTTTTGGACGAAAAGTAGCCTCGTTTAAGAGATGGGGAACCGAATGGAGAATCGCACTTATCCCGCTTGGCGGATATGTAAAGATGAAGGGTCAAGATGACTCTGACCCTACAAAAAAAAGCTATGACAGCGACAGCTACAACGTAAAAACACCTTTGCAAAAAATTTTTATTCTGCTTGCCGGACCGCTTGCAAACTTTGTTTTGGCGTTTGTTCTCTACTTTGTCATAGCTCTTGGCGGACCGAATATCCTCTCTCCTGTCATAGGAACCGTTGCAAAAGAGTCACCCGCATTTGTTGCAGGACTGGAGGCAAATGACACTATCCGCTCGATTAACGGAGCCGTGATTACTACTTGGAAAGAGATGGCGGAGGTTATTGAAACGTCCGAGGGGCCTCTAAACATTGAGATTGAGAGAGCGGGATATATCCACTTTATAACACTGAGCCCAAAAATCACTCAAAGCACAAATATGTTTAATGAAGTGATAGAGAAGAAAATGATAGGAATCGGAAGTGCGGGGGTTTCACATAAACTTGAATTAAGCGTTGGAGAGACTCTCTCTTATGCTGCCGAGCAGACAGCCTTTGCCTCAACTCTGATATTTACGGGACTTAAAAAACTCCTAGTCGGAGAAGTTCCCGCAAACGAACTTGGCGGAATAATCTCCATAGTCAAACTTACATCCGATGCGACTGATGCCGGCTGGATGAGCGTTTTGTTTTTTGCAGCGCTCATCTCCGTAAATCTCGGCGTTTTAAACCTCCTTCCTATTCCGGCACTTGACGGCGGACATATTATGTTTAACCTCTATGAGCTTATATTTAGAAGAGAGGTAAACGAAGAGATTATGGTAAAATTGACCATTGCAGGCTGGGTGATACTCTTTTCACTTATGGGGCTTGGTCTTTATAACGATATTAACAGACTTGTGGGGTAGGATGAATGAATAATATAATGAGCGATGAAGAGTACAAAATCTACATTGACAGCATAATCAGAAGGGTTGAGTTTGCAAGGGTAAGATTTGATGAAAAACATATAGTTAAAATCATAGCAATCAGCAAATACTCTAACGCAGATGAAATAGCAAAGCTATACCGCATAGGCCAAAGAGCTTTTGGCGAGAACAAAGTTCAAGATTTACGCGCAAAAAGCCTAGAGCTTGAGGAGTTTCCTCTTGAGTGGCACTTTGTCGGAAATCTGCAAAAGAACAAAATAAACAATTTGCTAGATATAAACCCTGCCCTCTTCCACGGACTTGACTCTTTGGAGCTCGCATACGAGCTTCAAAAAAAACTAGAAGCCAGAGATATGACACTAGATGCCCTGCTTCAGATAAACTCTGCAAAAGAGGAGTCTAAGCACGGTGTAATGCCTGAAGTTGCAGTTACGATTTACAACAAAATAAAAAAAGAGTGTCCGAATATCCATCTAAGAGGCGTTATGAGCATCGGCGCGCATAGTGATGACAAAACCGTAATTAAGAAAAGTTTTGAGACAACTTATAGTGTCTATAAGCAGTTAGATGGTGCAACAATCTGTTCTATGGGAATGAGCGGGGATTTTGATCTGGCTATCGAGTGCGGCTCCAACATGGTCCGCCTCGGCTCGATAATGTTCAATAAATAGAACTGTTTTTTTAAATTATTTCTAGATTAAGGGAAATAACGATTTAATGCATCACTTTTCTAGCTTTAATCGGTTGAACTGGTCTGTTATTGTTTACACCATTCAATGCTTTAGAAAACTCTTTTACTTGAACAGGTGAAATTGTAGAATAACTTTTAAGAACTAACCATCTAACACCTTCACTGCATGGTGGAGTCGTCAATGAACCTGTGAATCTATAATATGCCTTATCTTTTGGTAAAAATTTATTTACTTCATCGGCAGAAATTGATAAAACATTTTTTTCATTTGCCTTATGTGGCATTTTATCCCATATTTTTTTAATAAGAGGATTTTCAGCACCGTCCTCAAACATAATTCCGACTACCGCCAAAGAGCCATCTTCTGTTGCATGTACAAAATGGCCTTCAAATGGAAAATGTTCTCCATCTATTTGATTTTCACTAGGTGTGTGAAAATGTAACTGCAATAGAGAAAAATTCATTCCGTCAATCTTAATAGTGCTTCCCTTCTCAAAATTCACTTGGATAGTGTGTCCGTTATTTATAACAGATGAGATACCAGTATTGTAATCAAATAAAATTGGCTCCAAACCCTTAGTTTCTACCGTAACACTTTTTTCTATATTAATAGGAGATTGGCTTTTACCGTGCTTGCATAAACTATAATCAGCAGACAATTCACCCCAGTTTTCTGGGCCATTATGTCCTGTATAACCCCAATGAGTTTCATGCCCACCACTCGCTAAGAGTGCACTGCCTAAAAGTGCAACTACTACACTGCTTGTTAAAATTTTACCTACTTTCATATACAACCCTTTATAAGAAATTTTTATCCAACAATCGTATCACATAAAGTTAAATTTAAACAAAGTACTTATTATTATTATTTATGTTTGTCTTATGTGCTACCTGTAGTTACACAAATAAATAATAAAAATTAGACTAAAATATCGCATGAAAAATGAAAAAGTATACGACCTTATAGTCATCGGCGGAGGCGCGGCCGGAATGATGGCTGCGATTGTGGCTGCAAGAGAGAAAAGAAGCGTTCTTCTTTTGGAAAAGCTCTCCCAAATAGGCGCAAAACTAAAAGCCACAGGCGGCGGCAGGTGTAATCTTACAAATACTCTTGAGAACGAAGAGTTCATGGCAAAATTCGGACGTAACGGCCGTTTTATGCAAGATGCTCTCAAACAATTTGACTACAAAGCCTTAACACATTTTTTTAAAGAGATAGGAGTTGAAACCCATGCTCCTGACGGCTTTAGGGTTTTTCCGACTTCGCACAGCTCATCTACAATCATAGAGGCTCTTCTTAGCGAAATGCAGCGTCTTGGCATTGAGATTTTAACATCACAAAAAGTCCAAAAAATTCTACATATAGATAATTGTATTAGCGGAGTTGAAACTGAGAAACAAATATTTCATGCCAAAAATGTCGTTGTAGCAACAGGAGGACTCGGGTATCCAACTCTTGGAGCCGAGGGTGACGGACACGAAATGGCAAGAGAGCTTGGGCACAAAGTAACAGAACTCTACCCTGCTATGATGCCGCTTCACACAAGAGAGAGATGGGTTGAGAATTGCCGCGCCGATACAATACCAAAAGTCGAACTTAGAGTTGCCATGAAAAAACATAGCAAACTTAGAGCAGACGGAGATTTGATTTTTACAAAAAGCGGCATTAGAGGTCCCGTTGTTCTTGATGCGGCGAGGGATTTGACACCGCTTTTGGAGAAATACGGCGAAGTGCCTATTTTACTAAATCTCACAAAAGGGATGAACGAGGAGCAGATTTTAAATCATCTCAAATCCGAAGCCGCAAAAAATCAACATGTAACTATGCTTGAACTTGTAAGCACGCTTTTACCAGTTCCGCTATCCAATGAGCTGTGCAAACTATCCGAAGTTGACCCGCTCCTTACATACGGTAAAATTTCGGGAGCAAAAAGGGCAAAACTTGTTGAGCTGCTTGCATGGACTCCACTAACAATTACCGGGCATGACGGGTTTAAGATGGCAATGATTACAAGAGGCGGAATAGAGTTGAAAGAGATAGATCCAAAAACTATGCAGAGCAAAATCTTAAACGGCTTGTATTTTTGCGGAGAGATAATGAATCTTGACGGCCCGTGCGGAGGCTACAACCTCCAATGGAGCTTTGCTAGCGGCGCTTTGGCAGGTAGGCTTAAGTCCTAAAGAGCTCAAGCTTGTGAGTTAGAGATGATGTCATATTGTTTAGATGCTCTGATGCCGAGGCAATCTCTTCAACGCTTCTTGCATTTTTTGTAGAGATTGAATTTATCTCCATTATTCTTTTAGAGATTGAGATAATGCTTGATGCCGTCGCTTCAAAGTCCTCAACCGTTTTATCGCTCACTTTTGTTGCATTATTTACTATATTGGCAGTTAGATTTATCTTATTCTCTACTTCATTTGAGATGTTGACAAGCTCCTCCATCTGTTTTGAGCTGGAACTCATCTGCGCATGAGCTGCGTCGCTTGATTGAACTATGACATTAATAGTAGCATTTATCTCAGTCAATGTTTTTTGTGTTCTCTCCGCCAACTTTCTTACCTCGTCTGCGACAACCGCAAATCCACGTCCATGCTCACCAGCCCTAGCAGCTTCAATAGCAGCATTTAACGCAAGCAGATTTGTCTGTTCCGCTATATCTGAGATAACGCCAAGCACAGATTTGACCTGATCCATATCTTTTGTAAGGTTTTCAATATTCTTGGCAAGCTCCGCCTCTGCCTCGGCATTGCCGAGGACTTTGGAGGTTAGAGCGATTATCTCATTTTTTGCATTATTTAGCATTATATTTGCTTCAATAATCTCCTCTTTATTCTCTTTTGCACACTTAACAGCTCTTGTTATCTCACTTGTAATAAGTGCTGTTTTTTGAGTAGCTTCATTTATAATCTCTACTGACTCCTCGACATTTTTGCCGACCTGCATCGATGTAGCTGAGAGCTCATGTGAAATTGAAGAGTTCTCGATTGAGCTCTCTTTTGCGTCAGATATTACGCCTCTTAGCTCTGCAAACATGATGTTTAAATTTTTTGCAAGCAGGCTCAGCTCATCTTTGCCGCTTATTTTTATGGGAGATGATAAATCCTTCGTCATTGCAATATGATTTACGGAATCGCTTATAACCTTGATTTGAGAGTTTATTTTTTTAGTCACAATAAGCGCAAACAGAGCCATCATAATTAGCAAAACTATAAATATGCCAAGCATCAAATTGTTTATATTGCTATTTTTCTCTTTTATAAGCAAATCTACACTTTCAAGCAGCTTTTTGAGAGAGTCATCAACCTGATGGATTGTATCTCTCATCTCTCCCATAACCCCACTATTTGGAGTTAGTCCAATCTCTTTATATCCATCAACGAGATTATAGAAATCTTTAGTATAACTATTTAGCAGGGCTATAACCTCATTGTAGTTTGATAGTTTTTCCCCTTTGGCATGCTCCAAAAAAAGAGCCAGAGATTTATTGAACTTTTCAAGATACTTAAGGTCGCTTCGAAGCATAAAATCCTTCTCTGCTCTGCGCAGCATAAGCATATCCGTTTGAAGTTTATAATTTAAATCTTTTTTTAGCATACTCTCAAGATTATGTACGCTATCTCTCAAAGAGCCATAAAGGCCGTCTTTTGGATTTAGTCCTATTTTTTGCTGAATCGCAACTATATCATCAAAATTTTTGGAATATTTGTTTAAAACACTGCTTAGATTTTGAAGCGCACCTTCGTTTATATCGTGTGACTCAAAAGCTTCTGATACACTTTGCACATTTTTCATAAGTTTTTCAAAATTTTTCTTATACTCCGCCTGATACTTTAAATCATGTCTAGCCAAAAAATCTTTTTCATTGCGGCGAAGCATCAAAACATTTGCTTCAATACTCTTAACATCATATTTTAAAACCCCCAAATCGCCTATGCTTTTTAAGGAGCCGTAAAAGAAAAGACCCAAAAAAATAAACATTATCATGGACATAACAGCCATTGCTATCAGCAGTGCTCTAAAAGTAGTCAAAAAAAACATCCAAACCTCCAAGCTGTATTATTGCAGCCGCTATGTTATTTAAATAAAAATTAATGTCTGTTTAAAAAAAACATAAAACGTTAAATAGTATATTGCATAAAGTCTATTATATTATTAATAGAAGTATCTTATGGAAGCAAAACCGAACGCTTTGCTCTGCTCTATCATATCTACATGTATATTTTCAACTATGCCGCCAAGAGCAAAAATATTTATGTCGCACTTATCAATCAGCTCTTTTAAATCATCCATCCCTTTGGGCTCACTCTTGCCGGGCGAGAAAAAAACAGGACCGTATGTAACGGCATCCGCACCAAGTTTTTTTGCCTCTAAAACCTCTTCATGCGTATGAGTGCTTATTATAACCTCAAGACCAAGCTCTTTGGCTCTTTCAATCTCGCCAAATTGGCTTGAAGTGAGGTGAACACCGGAAGCACCAAGCTCTTTTGCCAAATCTACATGTTGATGTATAAAGCTTTTAATATTCTCAAACTGCGAGCAAACCTCCACAAAATGCGCGGCCTGTACATGATAATTTTGGTTTGATTTATCTCTGTAAAGAGCGTGTGAAGGTTGGTGTTTTTTTAGCTGCGCATGTAAAATTGAGCGAAATACGGCAGGAGTATCAGTGTAAAACTCTCTTGAAGTTATTAGATATTTTTTCATTTTGCCGACTCTGTCATTAATTTTGTTTTTTTAAAATTTTTAATTTTTTTGCCAATGTAAGAATTATACCTCATAGCAATTAACAGAGCTTTTAGTGACGCCAATATGACATTTTTCATTAGAAGTTTTTAACTTCATATCCTATAAACTACTAAACTTTTTTACAAGACAAGGGGACAATCATGGTTGAAAATATTTTAAAAAGAGACGGTACGCATAAAGAATTTTTGCCTTTCAAAATTGAAGATGCAATTAAAAAAGCTTTTAAATCTCAAAATGTTACTTATGATAGTTCAATATTTTTTAATGTTCTTGATAAACTCAAAGCTAAAAGAGTTGTTGCAGTTGAAGATATCCAGGACTTAATTGAAAAAGAGTTGTACAAGGGCAGATACTTCGAGGTTATGCGCTCATTTATGATATACCGCCATACGCACAAGATGCAAAGAGACGGTGTGCTTGATGAAGATACAACTTATATTAACTCTACACAAACCATAGAAGAGTATATTTTAGGTACCGACTGGCGTATCAAAGCAAACTCAAACACAGGCTACTCAAACGCCGGACTGGTAAACAACACAGCCGGAAAAGTAATCGCGAACTACTGGCTTGACAAAGTCTACTCTAAAGAGGAAGGATACGCTCACAGAAACGGCGACTATCATATCCACGACCTAGATTGTCTTACCGGATATTGCGCCGGATGGTCTCTTCGCGTTCTTCTTGATGAGGGCTTTAACGGCGTAAGAGGAAGAGTTGAGAGCGGCGCTCCAAGACACTTCCGTGAGGCGCTTGGACAGATGGCAAACTTCTTGGGAATTCTGCAATCAGAGTGGGCTGGTGCTCAAGCATTTAGCTCATTTGACACTTATTTAGCACCTTATGTATTTAAAGACAAGCTTCCTTATAATGAAATCAAAAAGGCGATTAGAAGTTTTATATATAACTTAAATGTACCTGCTCGTTGGGGTCAATCTCCATTTACAAACATTACAATCGACTGGACTGTTCCTCAAGATTTAAAAGACCAGATTCCGACATCCAATCAGGTTCATCTATTTAAAAATATTTTAGATAGCGATTTGGAGGAGAGAGCGCATCAGAGAGGTTGTAAAACTCTTGTAGAGATGACATATAAAAATTTCCAGCCGGAGATGAACCTTATTAACCGTGCATATTATGAGATAATGACGGAGGGCGACTTAACGGGTCAGCCCTTTACGTTTCCTATACCAACCGTAAACATAACTGAAGACTTCGACTGGTATGGAGAGAACACAGACATACTATTTGAAAACACTGCAAAGGTCGGCTCGTCATATTTTCAAAACTTTATAGGTTCTCAGTATAAAAGGGACAGCAGCGGAAATTTAGTTCCAAACGAAGAGGCTTACAAACCTGGGCATGTAAGAAGTATGTGTTGCCGCCTGCAGCTTGACCTAAGAGAACTTCTTAAACGTGGCGGCGGTCTATTTGGCTCGGCTGAGATGACTGGAAGTATCGGTGTTGTAACTATAAACATGGCAAGACTCGGCTTTTTATACAAGGGAAGCAAAGAGGCTCTGTATGCTCGCTTAGATGAGCTGATGGAACATGCAAAATTAACCTTAGAGAAAAAGCGCGTATTTATCCAAGAGATGTATGAGAGAGGGCTTTATCCATACACAAAACGCTATCTTCCAGGATTTAAAAACCACTTCTCGACCATCGGCGTAAACGGTATTAACGAGATGATCAGAAATTTTACAAGCGATAGCTATGATATCAGCTCTAAAGAGGGTATAGAATTTGCAACAGAAATTTTAAACTATATGAGAAATAGAATGGTTGAATTTCAAGAAGAGAGCGGAAACTTGTACAATCTTGAAGCAACGCCTGCCGAGGGAACAACATACAGATTTGCAAAAGAGGATAAGAAGCGTTATGGTGATTCAATTATCCAAGCAGGAATGGGTGATAATATCTACTACACAAACTCTTCCCAAATCCCTGTTGATTTGACAAATGACCCATTTGAAGCATTGACTCTTCAAGATGATTTGCAGTGCAAATATACGGGCGGAACGGTTCTTCACTTGTACATGCAGGAGAAAATCAGCTCGACAGAGGCTTGTAGAAAACTGGTTAAAAATGTAATAACAAACTTTAGACTTCCTTACATTACAGTTACTCCGCTCTTCTCCGTATGTCCTAAGCATGGATATATTGCTGGCGAGCATGAGTACTGTCCAAAGTGTGATGAAGAACTGTTAAGCGATATCACTATCGCATCTTAAAAAGGAGGTGAAAAAATGAGTAAGAATGAAGCTTTAATTATGTTAAAAGACAAAAGACAAAAGTGTACTGTTTACACAAGAGTTATGGGTTATCATAGACCTGTTGAGAGTTTTAACGTAGGGAAAACCGGTGAGCATAGACAGAGAAAACAATTCACTGAATGCTAAAGTAATATATGATTTAACATCATTCACCCATTTAGACTACACTAACCACCTGTCGTGTATAGTGTGGTTTAGCGGGTGTAATATGCGATGCGACTACTGCTACAACAAAGATATAGTTTTTGCCAAAAATGGCAAGTACAGCTATAACGATATCCTCGATTTTTTAAAAACAAGAGTAAACTTGCTTGAAGCAGTTGTTTTATCTGGCGGCGAAGCCTCTTCTTATGAGCTAGTGCCGTTTTGCCGCGAGATAAAACAACTTGGATTTAAAATCAAGCTTGACACCAACGGAACAAATTTTCTGCATGTAAAAGAGCTTGTTGATTTGAATCTTTTGGATTATATTGCTCTTGACTACAAAGCCCCAAAAGAAAAATTTACTCAAATTACACACTCAAACAAGTTTGATGAATTTTCAAAAACCCTAGATTTGCTGATAAATTGCAATATAGAGTTTGAAGCAAGAACAACCGTGCACGGTGACCTTTTAAGCAGTGATGACGTAAACGAGATTATCTTGGATTTGAAGAGCCGCGGCTATAAAAACAGCTACTATATTCAAGAATTTTTAGAAACCCAGACGAATATAGGAGACCTTAAAAAGCCAAAAAACAGGCTTGATAAGTACGGGCTACGAAACGATATAGAAGTTGTCTTTAGATAACTTCTAAACTCACTTGAACGCCAAATAAACAAAGTCCATTTGGGACCGCTGTGGTCACTGAAGTTTGCCTCTTAAAGGCAAAAAATCTTCTTGCAAAACTGCAAGAAAATTACTCTTTAAACTCTATATCAACCTCTATTTTTTTAGAATCCCTCTCAATGGTTAGCATTACACCCTCCTTTGCAAATGCAAGTTCTGTTTTAAGGTCAAACAAATTGTTTATCTCTATTTTGTTGAATGCTACAACCTTGTCACCCTCTTTTATCTGAGCTTTTTGTGCCGCCGAATTTTCTGCAACTTTTTTTACCTTCAGGGCATCATCCGACTCAAAATAGATACCAAGTTTTTTTGTCTTTGTAGTACCTACAACGGATGGGTAGAGAATATAATCGGCAATTCCAGTCTCAGGATTTGTTAGATTTAAAACAATTTTATAGTCCGTTACACCTCTTCTATTGGCTCTGCTTGGGATTCCGTATCCATGCATAATGTGACCGTTTCCAGCCAGTACTGCCATAGAATTATTAGGATTTTTTTGCATAAAATCCACCATATTTTTTGCCATTGACTCATCCCACAGCAGCTGCGCATGATAGAACTGCTCAAAATTTTCAAAGCGCTCTGACTGGTGCATATTGTATATTGATTTTAACTTTTCTTTATACTCTGGATTGTCAAAATTTATTGAGCTTGGAACCTCCGAGAGCTGCTCTTTGCTTAGCGAATTAAAACCCCCATTAACTACTTTTTTTGTAATCTCTCTGTCAATATTAAGAGCGACTATCGGGATTTGTTTCTCTTTTGCAAATAACAAAATCGGGCGATAAAGCTCATAATCATATTTCCATCTTTTAAAATATTCCGTCTTTTTAAGCATCTCTTTTTCGTCAATTTTTCCGGCCACATACGCATCTAGATGTTTTTGAAACTGCTTTTGAAACATCTCCATGCCGATAGAGAGCTTTGGATTGTTTTTATACATTTCCTTGATGATTTTGAGCTGATTTAGATGGCTTGAGAAATCCGTATGATTCTCGCCAATATATACGACCTTGCTCTTAGCAATCTCTTTTATAACATCATTTAGCTTTTGCGGTGTCGGCTTTAATGCATACGAGCCGCTGTCTATCTTGTAGAGAACACCTTTTTGTGAAGGCTTGATTGTTTTTTCTACAATTTTTTCACCCTTAAATGTAACAGTAGAATACTTTCCTAGATGCTGCAGTCTGTAAAAAAAAGATTTAGAGAGTTCGTTTGTGTCAAATACGGCAATAACATTTGCTTCGTTTAGCGGATTTTTAAATAACTCTATTTTTGCATCACCCTCCATTTTAAAAGGAAGAACAATTCTATCAAGCAGCTCGTTTTTTGCTCCCAAAATAAAGATATTGCTGCTTTTCATCTCATCATACGTTATCGTGTCGGAATATTTGAAATTTTTAAATATCTTTGTAAATTTTGCAAACCTATTCTCGTCAGCTCTGTTTATAACCAAAAGAGCATTGCCGTCAATTATTTTTGAAATTACGGCAGGAAATTCCTGTGTGCTCAGTTTTCTAAAGAGCTCATAGTTTTCATCAAAAACTATTTTTGTAGGCTCGATATCAAGCTCCAAGCGCTGTCGTTTTTTGCTCAAATCTATTTTTGTAGATAAACACTCATCATCAGAGCAGACAGAAAGAGGAAGGTAGTCTGCCTTGTTGTTGCTTGCTACATCAAACTCAAGTATGTACTTATTTTCAACAAACGTCAAAGAGGTATTGTTTATACTAAAATCAAATGCTCCCTTTTCATAAACCCAAGTTTTAAAAAAATCACTCAGCTTCAAACCTGATGTTTTTTCATAAATCTCTCTTAGATTCTCATACGTTGCTATTTTAAACGGATACTTCTCAAACAGCGTCTTTGTACCCTCGTCAAATGCTTTTTTACCTATTTTTTGTTCTAACATGTAGAAAAAGAAAGCGGACTTTTCATACCCGATTGCATTTTTGCTGTTTTTTGTTTTATGTTCAAAATCAATCAGCGTAATCTCGTTGTTTAGATTGACATAGGAGTCATACTTAACAAGCATATCTTTTCTATAATCGGCTCCTCTGTTCTCATTTTTCGCATAGAGATAATCAGCGTAATATGTAGTAATTCCCTCAACCCAATTTCCTCTATCAGGGGAATAGACATAGTTGCCAAACCATTGATGCGCTATTTCGTGGCCAAGCGAGCTCTCTAAGACATACTCTTTGTCTATAATCTGCTTGCCAATTAGAGTAAATGTAGGCATAGAGTATCCGGCAGGAAACTGAGTTTCAACTATTGAAAATCTATTAAATGGTATTACGTCAAACATATTTGTATAAAGCTCAAAATACTCCTCGCTCTTTTTGAGATATTTTTGAGATAGATTTAAATCAGTTGGATAAAAATAAGTTGAGAGCTCCATTCCCTCTTTTGTAACATACTGGTTTTTAGTATAATTTTTAGATGCTATTAGGTTTAATTTGTCAAGCGGATAATCAAATATAAAACGTGTTTGGCCGTTTTTTTCCTCTATCTTGGTAGCCTCTGTAATAATCATATAATCATTATTTTTGACTACTGTTTCATATTTACACATCATATCTATTTTTGGATACCAATTCTCCAACAGTATAGCGTCCCCATCAATTGGAGTGAAATTATGCGTAAATAACACCTCCACAGATTTGCCATTGTCATGCTTAAGCAGATGTGGAACATTTTTATCAACGCCAAGAGAGGCATTTTTTACCTCTAAAATATTTGCTTTGGTGTCAAGCAGTTCCATTGACGGGTGGTCGCTCTCTATAACGCCGTGCCCCTGCAGCACCCCTCTGTTCATATCTATTTCAATGTTGATACTATATTTGCACTCATGCGCATAGATTGCAGATACAAGAAAAGATGATAGCAGAACTATTTTTTTCATAATTTTTTCGCCCCTTTGTATAAGAAAATATATTGTAACTACAAAAAGAATACAACAGATGACTAATATCAAGAGAAATTATTTTACTTATTAGATAAAATACAGCCATGGAAAACAAATTAAACAAAAGAGAGCGCTATAAAGCTCAATTAGCTCCTATTGATTACTATAAAGATTTCGAAAATATAGATTTTGAGAGCTTGACTGAAGGCGATAGATTTTATCTTCAGGATTTTGGAATCTTTAATGTTGAATTTTTAGAAGATGAGTTTACTATCCGCTTGCGCGTCCCAGGCGGAAGAATAACTGCTCAAGATTTTCAAGAAGTGGCTGATATTGCAGCGAAGTATGAGCTGAGCATTATTTTAACGGCACGCGGCGGCATCCAGCTACACAATGTTGTCGCTGAAAATGTTTTGGAAATTCACAAACGCGCAAACGCTCTTGGAATCACTACATGGCAAAGTTTTGGCGACAATGTTAGAAATATAGTCACTGATGTTTACGACGGGTGCGGAGAGTTTGCAGAGATTGAGACCTATCCTATTCTTATGCAGATGCACGACTACATCATCAAAAATCCTAAATATGTAGGTATGCTTCCTCGCCGCGTATCTATCGGTATTTCTGGAAACCGCGCAAACGTGACTTCGTTTTTTGCAAACGATATCTATTTTGCACTCTCAAAGAAAGATGGTATCTTCGGTTTTAACGTCTATCTTGGCGGAAAAAATACAGAAGTGGCGCAATGTGCCGATATCTTTTTAAAATCAGACGAGGTTTTTGATTTTTTCAAAGCCTTTATAGAGGCGTTTTACCTCCACGGCTCCCGCTCCTCAAGAGCTAAAACCCGTATTTTTCACATGATAGAAGAGATAGGAATGGAGGGGCTAAAAGCGCATATTCAAAAAGAGTACAGAAAAGATTTTGAGAATGCCGGCGAATTAGTTTTAGAAAAAGCAAGATTTGATGAGTTTCATAAGCTCAAAGATGGAAGATTCGGCTTTTGCTATCAAACCGATTTTTCAAGACTTACAACCGATGAGATAGGAAGAATTGCCTCGTTCGCAACACAAAAGAGAGCGGAGATTCGTTTTGGAATTGATCAAAACATCTATATTATAGGGCTAAAAGAAGCCTCAACAACGCTAAAATCTCCTGCGATTAGCAACACAATAGTTGCATGCGCAGGCAACCTCTGCCCTTATGCCGTCTGGAGCATCAAAGATGAGACTTCTTATCTGCCGCTAGAAAAAATAAACTTTCACCGCATACAAGTCGGTTTTTCAGGCTGTGCAAAAGGGTGCGGAAGACATAGACATACAGACATCGGTCTGATTGGCTTAAAAACAAACAACTTTGGAGATACAGAGGGCGGAGCTAGAATCTTTTTGGGAGCAGAACACTCCAATGGAGGCTCCATCGGACGTCAGCTTTTTTCGATGGTGCCGTTTGTGCACCTAGAGAGCGTTGTCTCTTTGGCGATAAAGCTATTTGAACTCAGTGGATATTCCGACTTTGAAGAGTACGCTTCAAAAGTTTTAAACAACTACTCAGAAGAGTTTGTCTCTCTTTGGTTTTTGGCAAACCTTGAAACAGGCAGCTCTTTTGAGCTCTTGGCTAGAGATGAAATAGGAAGTTTTGAGTATGAAAAAGAGCTGCTTAAAAAAGAGTTCTCTAGGCTTGATTTTTGGGAACATGTAGATGAAAATTTTCATAATGCCGTGAGCTATCTCTCAAAAAAACTGTGGACTATCGAAGGGGAAGACCCTCACTACAAGCCAAAAATAGAGAGAACTAATTTTCGCTAAAAGAGAGCTGGTAGCCGAAGCCTTTTATGTTTTTTATCAGCTGTTTTGAGGTTTTTTCTCTGAAACGCTTGATAAAAGTTCTAACCCTCTCATCGCTTGCATCTGTGCCCCATAAGCTCTCTTTAATCGTAGCGTCGTCTATTACTCTATTTTGATTATCAAGCAGAAGCGATAAAAATTTTATATCATTTTTTGTAAGGGCTATATACCTCTCCTGCTTATAAAGAGAGCTTGTTGTTTTATTGAAAATGAAACCATCACATAGTTTTACCATTTTATTTGCAAGCTTTGGCGTAATGCTGCTTATGTATTCAAGAAGCTCATCCGTATCAAAAGGTTTTAAAAAATATTTTGTTATGCCTACATCGATTGCGCTAAAGAGCTTCTCCTTCTCGCTAAAAGCGCTGAGTATAATAATCGGTGCCTTTGGATTAATTTTTTTTAACTCTTTTGCCATATCCAGCCCTGACATTTTAGGCATCATAATGTCCGTTATTACTATGTCAGGTTTTATTTTTTTAAACAGCTCCATGCCTTCTACACCGTCTTTTGCGATTGTAAAACTGTAAAAATTATCCCCTATGGCATCTTTTAAAAGTCTTGCCAGATTCTCTTCATCCTCTACAAGGAGGATTTTAAGCTCTTTTAATGCTCTATTTTTCATGTTCGTCCAATGGAATTTTTATACTAAACGTTGTCGTGTTCTTTTTACTCTTCACATCAAGTGTGCCGCCAAGCCCCTGCTCACATATCATCTTCGACATAAAAAGCCCTAACCCCGTGCCGCGGCTTTTATGTTTTGTCGTAAAGTATGGCTCAAAAATCTTCTCTATATTCTCTTTGGCTATTCCGCCGGCGTTATCCTGCACCTCGATGAGAGCAAACCCGTTTTCTCTTTTTGTGGTTATGGCTATCTCCCGAAGAAGAATACTGTTGTGAATAAATGCGTCTTTTGAGTTGTTTATCAAGTTTATTATAACCTGTGTAAGCTCATTTGTTATTCCTAAAACTTCCATATCTTCAAAGTTCATTTTTATGGTTATCATCCCGTCATTTACTACGCTCTCTAAAAGTCCGATAGCCTCTTGAATGCTCTCGCTTATATTAAAGTAGTGCTTCTCCTTATCCGGAGAAAAAAAGTTCGTAAAATCATCAATAGTCTGAGACATGTTTTTAATGATGTGCTTGCTCTCGCCATAAAATTTTGACACATCCTCGACTCTATCGTTTTGTACTGCTTTTTTTATGTTAAACATCGCCAAACTCAACTCAGTGAGCGGCTGTCTCCACTGATGCGCTATATTTGCAAGCATCTGCCCAAGGCTTGCGTGGCGTGACTGCCAAAACATGACACGCTGCTTCTCCTCGTTTTTTGCTATCTCATCTCTTACACGCTCTTCTAGGGTTTGGTTCAGCTCTTTTAGCTCTCTTGTCTGCTCCTGAACCCTCTTCTCCAAACTTCTGTTTAACTCTTCATACTCTGCTTCTTTTTTAATAAGCTCTTCTCTTAACATTACCTCTTTTGTCACGTCGTATCTTATAGCAATATACTCTACTATGTTATCATTTTCGTCAAGTATGGGAATTATCGTTGTATTTACGTAGAATGCAGAGCCGTCTTTAGCCCTGTTTTTGACGGTGTCTTTGTATATCTTTTTATTTTTAAGCGTTTCCCAAAGAAGATTAAACTTCTCCTTTGGCACGTCTGGATGCCTGACAATATTGTGGTTTTGCCCGATAAGCTCGCTTTTTGTGTAGCCGCTGATATTGCAAAATTCATCATTCACAAAAGTTATTATTCCATTAACGTCGGTTTTGGAGATAATATTGCTCTTTTCAATGGCTTCTTTATACTGTTTTAACATTTATATTCTCTCTGTCTTTTAAAAAAAATTCTACTTATTCTCAAGATTGACTATTTTTAAACTTACCAAATGGAGTCCTATCTCCCTCTCATCTCTTCCCTCTAATTTTTCTTTTAAAACAAACGGTTTTGGCGGTATTATCTCTATCGTATTGGCGTTATTTGCATTCTCAAATAGAAGCAGATATTTTCTAGGATCTTTATGCTGTGGTGTAAACTCCATTTCATTATCTCCTACTCTGACCTTTACTGCATTTCCTACATTCTCTTCGTACGCACCGCAAACTATCTCAAGTTTGAATTTCTTAGGAAGCGGATCTGCAAATGTCAGCAGCGCACTCGAATGCAACCCTGCATCCGTCCATCTTCCGACTTTATCGGAATATGAGATTCCCTCTATATTTTTCAAAAAGTTTGGAAAACCCTCTTTTTTGAATATTATGGCATCGCTTATTGAAGCGTTGTATCTTACTCCGCTATTTTTTGCCATATTGATATTTTCAATTATCTTTTGATGATTATAATCGCTACTCAACCCATTGCCAAGATTCTCTATCTTATACTCTCTTGGCAAATTAAGCCCTTGGATTCTAAACTTAGAGCCTACTACGCCCTCTATGGCACAATATTTCTCTGACACATTGCTATCAAAAATATAATTCAAAACAGTACACTCGTCAATCCATAAAAATCTATCATCTTTACTAAAATGCTCCAGCTGTTCATAGAGTTTCCAAGCATTGTTAAATTGAAAATAGGGCTCTACATTGTTTTCTAAAACCTTAAACAATACTGGCAGCATATAGTTATTATCACCGATAGTTACCGACATCTTTTTAAAATTCGGTTTAAAACTCTCAGACATTTTTGGAAATTTCCAAAAACCTAGTATATCACTTCTCCACTGATTCAGCCTCTTGTCAAAATCCTCAAAGGAGTTGTAAACAGACTCTTTTTCTCTTAGATTTCTGCCCAGTCCCAAATCTGTGTTTATGTTTAAAAAAGACAAAACAGTCGATGCGACATCAAAAGGAGTTCCTGTTTTATCTATCGACTTATACTCACTGCTGCTTGGATCAAAGACGACAAAAAAGTTTCTTCTGTTTTTTGATTTGTCCAGCTCATCTGCAGCCGTATTTCTCATAGCCAAGTGATCAGACGTAACTACTATAATCGTATCCTCTGCATATTTTGAGTTTTTGACTTTTTTTATAAAATCCGATATCAAAATATCCGCACATTTAACGGTGTTTAAAATCTCATTGGAGCCGTCCATATATAAATCTTTTGAGCAAGAGTTGGAGAGATGTCCGTTTGGATGATGTGTATCTAGTGTATGCAAAAATAGAGCGAACTTCTCTTTGGATGAAGATAAATTTTCAAACTTCTTATATGCCATATCAAGAAGCGTGTCATCATACAAACCCCAGCCGTTTACATATCTTTTATTCTTGACTTTTTTTAAAAGCTCATCTCTTCCGACTACACTGTCAAAACCGTGAGTTTTGTAAAATTTGTCAATACCCGAAAATTTAACACTGCTGCCCTGCAACATACTCAGATAATAGTTCTCTTTTTTTAAAATATCTCCGATACACACAGCCTTTGGATAAAATTTATCTACCCCCTCCATGGAGTTTCCGCCTGAGGTTGTAAAAAGAGGAATTCCGCATTGGGTAGCAGCAGTACCTGCGATTGTGTAGTTTGTTCCGTTTGTTTGAACAATATCTGTAAATTCAGTACCGCTCTCATCTTTTATCAGTTTGCTAAGATTTGGCATAAGATTCTGGAAAATATCCGTATCAAAGTATGTTCTCTCAAGGCTCTCTGCATATACAAATATTATATTTTTCTTATATGCTCTGTTGTTTAAATCACTCGGAACTTTATAATACTCATAAAAATCATCAGCCTGCTCCATAGTCATAGTTAAAAAAAGATTTTTAAAATCATTCAAAGCAGGATGGGTTAAAAAAGCTAAAACCAAAAATCCGTTATGCAAAAAAGCTTTTATTTTTTGCGGCTTTACAGCTCCTACGCTGCTTAAATGGCGGTGATAAAAAAAAGCCATTGCAAAAAGAGCAACAAAAGAGAAAAAGGCACCAAAAATAAGCAACAGGTACTCGCCAAATCCGGCTTCACCGAGTCCCAAGTTTAAAGTAGCAATAATGGTCTCATTTATTCCTGCGCCCGTAAAGTAGTTGGCTACAAAATAGAATATGCTAAAGAGTCCATATATGAAAAATAGAGTTGCGTCCAAAAAAATCCTCTTTGGATTTTTTTCTTTATACTTCATCGTAAAGATTGCAAAAAGAAAAAAGAAAAGGGATAACAAAATCATATTCATATATAAAAATTCCAATAAAAACATCAGGTGACTAAAGAGAGCAAACTTTCTCTAGCATACAAGCCATAAGGCACACAGTCTCTTTTTTAGCAGAGTTATTTCAACTCGCTCCAGTTCTCTCCGATGTTCATACTGGCCTTTAGAGGGATATTTAGCTCCATTATGCTCTGCATTATCTCTTTAAATCTATTGCCCAAAACTTCAGCCTCATCCTCACTAACCTCAAAAATGAGTTCATCGTGTATCTGAAGAAGCATTTTGGCATTTAGCCTCTCATCTTCAATCACTCTGTGGATTTTGTTCATGCTCAGTTTTATAAGGTCGGACGCACTCCCTTGAAATACGCTGTTTACAGACTCTCTCTCATACGCAGCTCTAAACATAGGGGCGGCATTTTCATAATCGAAATATCTTCTGCGCCCAAGCAGCGTTTCAACATATCCAAACTCTTTTGAGTCATCTACAATTGAGCGAAAATATGCCCTTACCGTTGGAAAGCTGTTAAAATATTTATCGATTATATCTTTTGCCTCTTTTGTAGTTATTCCAAGCGTCTCAGAGAGCTTCTTTTGTCCCATGCCGTAGAGAAGTCCAAAATTTACGGTTTTTGCAATATTTCTTTTTGCATCCGCCTCATCTTCGCCAAAAAGAGCCACGGCAGTTTGACGGTGGATATCTTTGTCGCTTTTAAACGCATCTACCAAAACTTTGTCCTTGGTAAAGTGCGCAAGAAGTCTAAGCTCAATCTGAGAGTAGTCTATGCCGATGAGTTTTTTGCCCTTTGGTGCGACAAACGTCTCTCTTATTCTCGTTCCAAGCTTCGTTCTCGTAGGTATGTTTTGAAGGTTTGGATTTTTAGAGCTTAATCTTCCCGTAGCGGTGCCCGTCTGCACAAACGATGTGTGGATACGGCTCTCCTTATCCTCGCGGCTCAGCTTTAGAAGCGGCTCAATATATGTAGAATAGAGCTTGTAAACCTCTCTATACTCCAAAAGGTACGGAATAATCTCATGCTCGCCCCTTAGTGAACTCAATACCTGCTCATTGGTAGAGTGTCCTGTTTTTGTTTTTTTGCCGCTTGAGAGTCCAAGGTTTTCAAAAAGTATAACTCCAAGCTGTTGAGTGGAGTTTATGTTAAATTCGCACCCAGCAAGAGCGTAAATCCTCTTTGTCAAATCGCTTAGCGTCTCTTTCACTTCAACAAGAAACTTCTCTAAAAAAGAGCCGTTAATCTCTATTCCCTCTTGCTCCATTTTAAGAAGCGTTTTTATAAAAGGAAACTCTACCTCCTCGGCCTCTTTTATGAGATGCGCAGCATTTTGAAGAGAGAGCTTCTCTAAAAAAAGGTAGTAGAGTCTTAGCGTGATGTAAGCATCCTCGGCAGCATATCTGCACGCATCTTCCAGCTCTACGGATGCAAAACTCTCACCTTTTTTTACCGTATCTTTAAAAGCCACCATAGTATGATTTAGATATTTCTCTGCCAATTTATCAAGCGAAATAGCGTGTTCCGGGTTTATAAGCCAAGCTAGTATCATGGAATCTGCAAAAATATTTAAATTATAATCGTTTAAAAAGCGCGTAACAAAATGCAAATCAAACTTTATGTTGTGACCTACAACACGAGAGGCAAATATCTTTTTTATAGCATATGCTGCGTCGCTGTGGCTTATCTGTTCTGTAACACCGAGATAAAAGTGAGCAATGGGAACATAGTAGGCCTCCGTGCTGTTAAAGCTAAAGCTAAAACCTACAAGAGAGTCGTTGTAGTAATCTAGTCCCGTTGTTTCCGTATCAAAAGCCACTATCGTATCTGCATTAAGAGAGTTTAAAATAGTGTTTAGCTCTTTTGCATCGGTTAAAAGCACTGTTTTAAAACTCAATTTTTTATTGCTTTGTATCTCATCTTCTACTTTTTTCAGTGCATCTTTGTGTGTCTCATCGCTTACCATATTTTTAGCATGCAGAGTTCTTAAAACAGCGTTTTGTTCATACTTCACAAGCTCGTCGTAGATATTTAAAAAAGGGTGTTCTACGTCCATCTTATAATCTTCAAAATCAAAACCATCAAGGACATCGTCCCTTAGAGTTACAAGCTCTTTTGACATGTAGGCGGACTCTTTTGATTCAAGGAGCTTTTTCTGTATTCCTGCAGGCTTTATATTATCTATATTTGCATATATATTGTCCAAGCTTCCATACTCCGCCAAAAGCTTCTGGGCTCCCACTTTGCCGATACCTTTTACGCCCGGTATGTTGTCCGCAGAATCGCCCAAAATAGCCTGATAATCTATAAACTGTTTTGGAGTAATGCCGTACTTTGCGAAGCAGCCATCTTCATCCATAACCTGTTTTTTGATAGCATCGACTAAGACTACCTTGCCGTCGTCTATAAGCTGAAAAAGGTCTTTGTCATGAGAAACAACCCTAACGTTATAGCCGTTTTTTTTTGCAAACCGTACGACAGTAGCTATCATATCGTCAGCCTCAAATCCTACATGACCTAATGTTTTATACCCCATCTTGTCTATCCACTCAATGGCTATGGGAAGCTGCATGACAAGCTCTTCTGGAGGAGCGGTTCTGTGGGCTTTATAGTTTGGATCTATATCGTTTCTGAAGCTATTTCCTTTGGTATCGATAGCAAAAACTATATAGTCGCTGTCATGCTGTTTTTGAAGGGTGGAGATAAAGTTTATAAAACCGGTCAGCAAGCCTGTTGGAAAGCCTTCTCTGTTTTTAAGATGTTGTGGAAGAGCGTAAAAACTGCGAAAGAAAAAACCAAAGGTATCGATTACCGTAACTGTTTTACTCATCCTCAGATTGATTCCAGCATATCGTTAATAGTGCTTTGTAAAAGTTCAACGTTATAGCCGGCATCTGCTGCTATTTTTAATCCAAAATTTATTGACATCTCTGAGAAAGGCTTATTTATCGGTATTATAGTTTTTATAATATTTAAAGCCGTCGAATACTCTTTAACTTCATGTGGAGCCAAAGACGGATTGTCAGAATATTTTATCATCTCTATAAACTCGTTATCAAATCCCCAGTGTTTAAATACCAGAGCCGTAACTTCTCCGCACGTTGCGTTCGAATAGGCCTTTTCAACCATGGCAAGATTATTTGAATTTTCCACTTCACTTGCAAAACTTATCGCTTCATCATTTTGAATAACTTCGCTGGCAATAAGTATCTTTCCTGTTTCTTGTAAAAATGCCGCCAAATATAATTTTTCTGCTTTATGTTTATCAATTTTTTTGTACCAGTTAAGAATAAATGTAGCTTGAAGTGATGAGATATGAGCAAACTCTTCTGAAGTTACACCATATGGCTGCATATCAACATTTAAAAGTTTTCTAACGGAATTTCCTATTGCTATTGAGCGCGTCATGCTCATTCCAAAAAGACTTACGGCCTGAGCAGCATTTTTAATCTCCCTGCCAAATCCGTAAAGAGGAGAGTTGGCAATTTTTAAAATATTTGCAATAATCATAGGATCATTTTCTATCGCATTCGCCATCTCTTTTATTGTAGAATTTTCGTCAGAATAGAGCTGATTTATTTTTACAATTGTTGCTGATAAAGGAGGAAGTGATTTTACGTTATCAATAATTGAACTTTTCAAAGTTGATACCTTTTTTTTAGACTTATTATAGCAGGTTAAAGATAAAATTTATTTTGTGTGGCACTCTGTTAATGTTTTTTCAGCTCTAATTATGTAATCGTAACCGTTATAGATAGTATAAGAGCCATAAAGAACGACAGCAAAAGATGAAAGGCTCATCATCATATTTCTAAAATTTGTCGCACTTGAGAGTGATGCCAAAAAGCCGAGCCCAAACATCGCAGGAATAGTGCTAAGACCAAATATAGCCATGACTAAAGCGCCATATAATGGGCTTGCAGTGCTTGCTGCAGTTATGGCAAAAAAGTAGACAAATCCGCATGGCAAAAGACCGTTTAGCATACCAAGAGCAAAAAAACTGAAATTTGATTTTGAGTTTAGCACTCTTTTAAATAGATTTTTATATGCTGGCGAAGATGAAAACGAGTGCTCTATCAGAGTTAAAAATTTTATTTTTCCCATAAGCGATAAACCTGCTAAAACCATTGCAATACCGGCTGCAACCAAAAGCACACCATTTGCCGTGTTACTAAATACCACCACGCCACCCAGTGCTCCAAATATTGCACCGAGAATAGAGTATGTAAATACTCTGCCAAATGAGTAGAGAAGATGTGCCGCGCCTTGTGAAACCTTAGAGCTCTTGGGCTCAATCTTGATAGTGGAGTATGCCAAAACTATGCCTCCGCACATACCTATACAGTGGCCAAAAGAGCCGAGAAATGCAATCGTGATAATGGTTATAATATTTACTGTTTCCATATTTATCACTAATTTCCTAAAAGTTGTTTTCGTATCAGAGGATTACGAAGGGTTTCCCCTCTCAACATTCTTAATCTCATTGTTTCATAATCGACATATCCATCGCTGCTTTTCTCATATGCACCAAAACCGTAACCCATAGCTGTTTTATCTTTTAAGGAGTAAAAAGCCTTTTTTGCATCTATCCATCTCTTTGTATCTCTGCTCATAACCCAAATTTTAACGCTATCCCTGAACTCTTTGTCTTCAAGCCACTTTATCATTCCGCCATGGTCGTGAAAAAACCAGCCTTTTCCGCTCTTTACAATGACTTGTGAAGCATCGCTTAAATCATCAATAACCATTCCGCAATCACTATCTTGATAAATACCTACCTCCATCTCAATTGGAAGCTGATTTATATTTCCATCTTTGACCACAATCATTTTTTTTGTTGATGCCAGAAACGAAAAGAGTACTGCGACTATCACCGTAAAAATTAAAACAATAAGAACAGATTGAATTTTTTTAATCATTTAAAGAAAACCTTTTATATTTGATAAAACAAATTTATTTATTTGTTTATTTGAATAATCAATAATTATTTACTTATTTATCTATCTAATCGATACTGCATGTAAAAAAAGAAACTTCACATAATTCTACTAAACATAAACAAGATATTCCGCCCCCATTTTACACAATAAAGTGTTACATAAGCGTTAGAACTATCTTCTTTGCTTTCCTTTGCCAATATCATCATACAGCAAAAATTTTGCAAGATCATCTTTTATCTCTGGGCTTATTCTATCCCAAACCTTTTTTTTGCTCTCGTATCTGGATAAATCCTCTTTTTTGCTCTTTGCCAAATCCCTTATAAGGTAGTGATAGCGAACTATCTCTTTTGTATAGTCGCTTATAAAAGGCCAATTTTTTATTATCTCGTAGCTTCTCTCTTCATGGTCAGTAAAGCTGTACTCACCATATTTAATATCCTCCTCATCTTTCTTGTATGCGGCAAATGGCTTGCCGATATCATGCAAAAGAGCGGCTGCAAAAAATTTAAATGCTCCGGCCTTTAGAGCATAATATGTAACGCGAAGAGTATGAACCAAAACTCCATGCTGATGCCACTTATTTTGGACAAAAAAGAGCGACTCCAAAAATGGTCTCGAAAAAACAGTGTTATTTACTCGGTTCATATATATGCTCTTTTGCCATAGGATGACACACTTCAACAGTCTCTTTTAAGTCCTGTTTTTGTATGTGGGTATATATCTGCGTAGTAAGAAGCGAAGCATGTCCAAGAAGTTCCTGTACAACCCGCAAATCTGCTCCGCCGGCTATAAGAGATGTAGCGTATGAGTGGCGAAGGACATGCGGAGAGACCCCCAAATATTTATATGTAATTTTATATGCCGATATCCGACTCAGGCTCTCACCTCTGTAGTTGCACCATACAAACTCTGTTTGCTTTTTTATCTCATTCAAATAGCTGTCTATAGCTTTTTTTGCAACATCTGCTATTGGAACCATGCGCTCCTTTTCACCTTTAGCATGTCTTATGTGAAGCCACTCTCCCTCAATATCCTCTCTTCTTAGTGCCAAACATTCGCTTATTCTTGCCCCGGTCGCATAGAGAAAAAGTATCAACGCATAATCACGAAGACCGATAAAAGAGCTTCTGTCGATTTGTTTTAATGAATTTTGTATCTCTTGATATGATAGAAATTTTGGAAGAAGTTTTGGAACTTTTGAGAACTTAAGCTTACTCTTTTCATCTGAAAATTGATTTTTATAGCAAAAATCAAAAAAAGCGTTTACGGAGGAGAGTTTTCTGTTTAGTGTTCTTTTATTTTTATATAAACCCAAAGCACTAAACAAAGAGGCAGAATCAAGCTCTATAAGAGGACTATTAAGAGTTTTTTCAAGTGCTACCAAGTCACTTTTATAGGCTTGAACGCTTTTTTTACTAAGAGCTCTTATGACACTTATATACTCTATAAAAGCCTCCAGCTCGTTAGACATAGCTACTCTACCGAAATATACTCATCATGAACAAAAAATATCTTGCCATCTATATATACATACCCATCATCCATATCTACTTGATGCACCGTATGTGTCAATAAATCTTTTGAAATTTCTATAATATAACCCTCTTTTTCCAAGGCATACAGCTTCTCGCCGCTTAGTATAACTCCTAAAAAATGGGCAAAAGGAAATTTCAGTTTTGCATTTTGCCCAAGGTCGGATGTCAAGGAGATAATTTCACCCTGCTTGGTAGCAATAAATATATTTTTATCATCAGATACGGCGCTTCTGATATCATATGATGCCCTAACTTCTTCTTTAGCAAGAGAGAGGATTTTATGCCCTGTTGCGGCAATAATTTTATTATCCACAAGATTAAAATATATTATATTGTTAAAATGCTCTTCACTGCTGACAATTATAGTTCTCAGTTTCTTTTTTATTTTTGCATTAATAATAACAATTTTTCCGTCCAGCGTCGAAAAAATAACCAAATCATCTCTAAAGAACGGTTTTACTATTTTTGAATTAACAACTATCGGTGCATCACCCTGCTCTTTTAAAAGCAGGGATTTAGTTGCAAGTGAATAAAGCGCCATCTCGTTGTCCGCAAATAAGACAGCCAGAGTATCATCTTCGACACTGGCAGTTGCTATGCTCTTTTTTAAATTGAATCTCTCTATTTTTTTGTTGTCACTACTACTTTGAAGTGTTAAATTTCCGTCAATATTGGAGCTTATAACCCATCCATTGCTATATCCCAAAAGCTTATCGCTTTGCGGAACCGTTACATCTATAACTTTTCCCTCGGCCAACACTTTTCTGTCATCTACCAACGCAGCATCATGTGAAATAGCATTGATTGTAACATCACTGCTTCCAGAGTGCTTCCAATCATCAGCAACGTCAGTCGGTTTATAAACCTCTTTAGAGCTACATGCGCTAAAAACAAGCGCCGTTAATAATATTAAAATAATTAATGAAAATTTCAAAGTATTACTTTATTCCATAATGCATAAGAGCCGCAACTATCTTATCAAGTGAAGAATCTTTTGATACTTTTGAAAGTTTATTTTTTGCTTCATCTATTTTATTTTCATGCAAAAGCATAACTGCTCCTTGAACTAATGCCAAATCTCTAAAAATAACATCTTGCTTTGAAGCATAATCCTCCAGTGAAGCGGCATCTCTAGCCATCTCATACTCTACCAGATCAGTAACAATCAATGCTTTTGAATTTTTCAAACTCTTGAGTGCTTCTAAATCTCTGTTTGCAACTGCTTGAGAGAAAATCCAAACATCATATAGATTTGGGCTTAATGCCCTTAGCTCATTAAGAGCAGCGGCATCGCTTGCATCTGCTTGAAGTTTGGCAAAAGCAGCATTGGCCGCGCTGATTTTGCTGCTTTCGTTAATGTTATATGCTATATTTGCACCAACGACCACAACAACTGCTGCTACTGAAATTATCATTATTTTTTTATATTTTTTAATAAATTTCTCAGTAATCACGGCTTTTTCAAAAAACTTCTCTTCGGAGTTTAACTCCTCTTTAATCATGTCGATATTTTCTCTTAAACTCAAAATTATTCCTTATTTTATATATGGCCATTTAAAAAGTTTAAAATAATATCGCATATTTTGTTAAAGTTTCATCAAATAGATAGATTTTTTTTGTTACAATCTTATAAAATATTATTAGGATGATTATATGCAAGTAGATGACGCTCTCTTAACAAAACTGGAGAAACTATCATTTTTAAAAGTCTCAGACGACAAGAGGGGGGAGATTATTGCACAGCTGTCTGAAATAGTCAGTTTTGTTGATAATTTAAGTGAATTAAATACCGATAACGTGGATGATAAGTTTGCGATGAGCAATGATGCGACATTGTTAAGAGAAGATATTGCGTTTTGTAATTCAGAAATAAATAACAGTATCCTAAAAAATGCTCCTCTAAGCGGTGACCACTTCTTTATAGTTCCAAAAATCATAGAGTAGCTGTTGCATAATTTAAAAACAGTGTTATAATTGAAGCAATTAATCTAATTAGACAGAGGTATCAATATGAGTCAAGAAACAAATAAACCAATCGACATTAAAAAATTACTCAAAAGTGTTCTACACTTCGATTCTTCAGATTTACATCTTGTTCCCGGCAGTGAGCCTCAAATCCGTATTGACAAATCGCTAAAACCGCTCAATCTTCCGATTCTGAGTGCTAAAGAGATTGAGGAGATGGCTTATGCTCTTATTGAAGATAAGCAAAAGAAAATTTTTGAAGATAAAAATGAACTTGACTTCTCATTTGAGTTGGAGAATGTCGGTCGTTTTCGTGCCAACTACTACCGCACCATCGGCGGAATTGCCTGTGCATTTCGTATGATTCCTATTGATATACCGCCGTTAGAAAAATTTAACAACAATCCAATTTTTAAAGAACTTGTAAAGAGAGAAAAGGGGCTTATTCTTGTAACAGGTCCTACCGGTAGCGGTAAATCAACCACTCTGGCTTCAATGCTCCACGAGATTAACTTAACGGTAAATAAGCATATTATTACGATTGAAGATCCGGTTGAGTTTGTTCATACAAACATAAAATCTCTTTTTTCACAAAGAGAAGTTGGCTCCGACACCAGCTCATTTGCAACCGCACTTAAATTTGCACTGAGACAAGATCCCGATGTTATACTAATTGGTGAGATGAGGGATAAAGAGACAATCGAAGCGGCTCTGACGGCTGCGGAGACAGGTCACATCGTATTTGGTACGCTCCATACAAACTCTGCGCCCTCAACTATAAACCGCATTATCGATGTTTTTGATTCAGGCGAGCAAGCTCAGGCAAGAGCACAACTTGCTTCTTCGCTTATCTCTGTTATTTCACAATCTCTTATGCCAAGAATAGGCGGCGGGATAGTTGCAACACAAGAGGTTTTAATAGCAAATCCAGCTATTCAGAACTTAATCAGAGAAGACAAAGTTCATCAAATCTACTCTCAAATGCAGTTAAATCAAAATGAGACAAACATGACTACGCAAACTGATCAGCTTTTAGCTCTATTGCGAAAAAAAGTAATTACAAAAGAGACTGCTATCACCGCTTCAAACAGACCTGAAGAGTTAATGAAAATAATTAGCAATCTGTAAAAAGTTTTGGCATGCAAAACTGCATGTCATGATTTTAGCCTTTTCTAAACCTTATCATTTTAAAACGCTCACCCAAAAAGTTGGGCATTATCAATACTTTTACCTTTTCAAGCTCTTGTTTATATATCTTCTCATCTGCATTCTCTTTTAATATCTCTAAAAGCTCTAATATTCCCATGTTTACAAGTGCTACCATTTGAGTTTTAAACTCTATAAACTCTGTTCCTGCCTCCACAAAAGCATCTTTTACATGTTCAAACGTAACGTCATATGTAATATCAGATTTTGCAAAAAGCTCTTCTCTTTTTGTATTATCTTCGAAAAATGGAATAACTTCGTGTTTTGAATAAATTCTAAGTGAGAAATCAGGACGAGCCTGCATCTCTCCATAGTCAAAACTCATAAACTCAAACTTCTTACATGCTGAAGCCATCTCAATGGCGAACTCCTCATATCCAAGAGCAATTTCGCCTCTATCTTTATGGTATTTTTTTGCTTTTTGCTCTATCCACACATTATCCGCGTCAAAAATGACTTCATGACCATCCACTCTTGCACTCTTGCCTTTGTAATAGAGCTCGCATGGAAATGCGTCAAATATCTCATTTGCTATAAAAAAAGCATTTTCACACCTTAGCTCGCTTAAGGATTTATAGTGAGCAAGTTTTACAACATCCCCAAAACTCTCCTTAAAGTAGCTGCTTTGAAACTCTCTAAGCGCATCAAATCTCTCTACAATGGCAAAGTTAAAACTCTTCAGAAGTTCAGGTCTAAGAGTGTATATGAACTCTACTACATCGGCCAAAAAATAGCCATGATGCGCGCCGATTTCGCATATGGTGCCATTTTTAGCCAGAAACCCATCATCAACCAAAGAGATAATATGTTTTGCGACAGTTCCGCCAAAAAACTTGCTTGTGCTGACAGATGTATAAAAATCGCCCTCTTTGCCTATATTTTTATAAGTTGCGTAGTATCCATCTTTGCCGTAAAGCCACTCACCCATATAGTCGCTAAATTTCATTTTTATACATCTCATAGAGCGTCAACAACTCAAGCTGTCTATCCATCTCAAATATCTCTACGTCAATCTTCTGAATCTCGAGAGAGTTTTGTAAAAGTTCCACATCATACTCGGTTTTGTATCCGGCACTAAAGAGCTCTTTTGTATCTTCGAGCAGCCTCTCATATATATCTCTATTCTCAACACTCAGCTGTTTTTTCTTCTCAAAATTCTCTATATTTTGCATAACCTGTTCAAAAATCGCTTTTTGCTCCCTCTTTTTGTCTTCAATTACAAGCACAGACTTTAAATAGTCTATTCTTGAAGATTCTACATCCCTAAAACTGTTTATATCAAGAGGCAGTGATGCTCTAAGACCATAATTATAGTAATCCGTTTCGTTGGATATGGCTGTAGAACCTGGTATAAATTGCTGATTTTGGCTCTCTTTCCAGTTGTATCCGGCTACAAAATTAATTTGAGGAAGATATTTTGATACCGTTACATTTTTATTATATCTATTTCTGTTTATATCACTTTTAGACATATTTAAAATAATATTATTATCTAAAAACTCCTCTTGAGTTATTAGTTTTAGCTCCGGTACGAAAGTATCATCATATTTCATATCGCTGATTGCGTTAAACTTTGATATAACTCTCTCTTTGTTTGTCTCTATGTCATAGAGCGATTGGATAACAATGTTTCTCTCGATAATTGCGTTATCTAAAAATCCGGAGTCAAGCTGACCGTTTAAATAACTCTCTTTCTTCTGTGCAAGATTTATCTCAGAGTTTTTAATTGCAAATTTTTGCTTTCTTATTTTTAAATCCATCTGCTTTATCTGAATTAAAAATGAGACTGCATCCTTCGCCAACTTTTTTTTTATAACATCTGTAAAATTGTTTGAGTAATCCCTAGAAGCCTCTGCAAACTTAATCATATAGTAGATTCCGCCGCTTTTAAAAATTGGCTGATCCATCACAATTGCTGCACTCTGTTGAGTCTGCTTATTTTCATATGGATTGCTTTTGGTATAACTATAATTCAAATTAAGAGGAGCAATCCATGAATCGCGAAGCTTTGAACTCTCAGCCTCATTCTTCTCATAATCATATCTGAACTGCTCTTTTTTATTTTCCGATATATAGCTGTCTAACTTCTCATCTGCAAAAAGGAGCGTGTTAGAGAGAGCTAAGAGCGCGATTAAGAGATATGAAGCCTTCATCTATTTCCTCTTTTGTAATTGTTAGTGCAGGTAAAAGTCTAAGAGTATCTCTTCCGGCTTTAAGCACTATCACACCCTCTTCTCTCGCTTTTGAGATTATTTTTGTTAATGTATCACCATCTTTAACTCTGAGTCCGCACATCATCCCGATGCCCACTTTTGAAGTAAAAACATCTCTGTGGGCATTATAAAATTTTTCCAACTCGCTATCAAAGTAGTCTATACTTTTTTGCAACTCACCGCTCTCATAAATCTCATTTAAGATGTCAACTACTTCGCATGCAGCGGTTGTACTTAAAAAGTTTCCGCCAAACGTAGAACCGTGGTCCCCAGCGCTAAAAATATCTTTTAGAGTCGTCATGACGACACCTATCGGAACTCCGCCGCCCAGCCCTTTTGCAAGAGTTACAACATCAGGCTCTATCTCATAATAGTTTGCCGCTAAAAATTCTCCCGTTCTGTAAACTCCTGTTTGAACTTCATCAATCATAAGAAGAACATTCTTTGATTTTAAAAATTTTGCCAACTCTTGAACAGCTTTTTTCTCAAGCGGCTGAACTCCGCCCTCACCCTGAACAAGCTCTATCATAACAGCACATGTATGCTCATCAACCAGACTTGCGACATGGTCAATATTGTCGGCATAAACAAAACCGTCCGGATAGGGACCAAAATAGTTGTGCATCTTCTCCTGTCCTGTTGCTTTTACTGTTGTGATAGTTCTTCCGTGGAAGGAGTGCTGAAGTGTTATAACCTTATATCTCTTTATCTCTCCATCTTTTTCGCCGAATTTTCGGGCTATCTTTATGGCGCCCTCATTTGCTTCTGCTCCGCTGTTTCCGAAAAAACACTTCATATCGTATCCGCTAGCTTCAACAATTTTTTGGGCAGCTTTCGCCTGCGGAGCTATATAGTAGAGGTTTGATGTGTGAGTTATGTTTGAGAGCTGTTTGCATATCGCATCGTTTACTCTTTTGTTTGCATGCCCCACACTGCAAACGGCAATTCCAGAGGCAAAATCCACATATTTTTTGCCTTCGCTATCAACCAAACGCGCATTATTGCCGCTTACAAACTCAACATCTGCTCTTGCATAAGTCGGTAAAACATATTTTTTATCTAAATCTACTATATTATTCATCTGCTAATCTCTACCTTATTTTCTTGGAATATTGCACTTTTTGTGCTTAATGCGTGCTTGTGGGTGGTTAAATTGTTTACACCTCTTGTACCGCTGTAAATCAAAACACAATCTTTACGTAAATCGTCATTATGCTCAACCTTTAACTCAACACTTCCCTCAACCGAACTAACCCTGACAACTTCACCCTCACCAAAGCCTAAAGAGCTGTGCAAAAAGACGCTCTCTTGGCGATTAAACTGCGAGTTTAAGCTTGTCGGGCTTTTACATGTAATTAGATGAAAACCTTGGCTCTCATCAACCTTGGAATCAAGCTCATCCAAAAATGCAAACTCTTTGCTCTTAGTGTCAAAACCGTCTTTGTATGGCACCTCTTCTCTGCTCTCTACATACCAAGAGCCGTCAATCTTCTGCACAGCAAAATTTTTAAAGTGCCTGATATAAAACTCTTCGCTCTTTAACTCAATATCATGCTCCCTGCAGAGATATGCACACAAGTCATACTCGCTTATCCCAACCTCGCTATGAGCAACTTTTGGCATAAACGACATCACATTGTGAGAGTATGAAGTTCTGACGTCATCTTTGTATAAAAAACCCTTTGCCGGAATTATCAAATCCGCAATCTCGCTCGTCTCATTCTCATACAAGCCAAAATATATTACATTTTCAACCTTGCTCATAGACTCTCTTACTCTAGCAGAGTTTGGCATCTGCGAAAGCGGATTGGCACCTTGAATGAAAACAGTTTTAAAATCACTAAATTCGGTGTTAACCTTTGATACTTTTTTACTTTTTTTGTTAAACGGTGATGATATGCCATCCCTTGAGGAGCCTAAGTAACTAACTCCGCACCCCTCTTTTGTAAAGAGCCCGAGCATCACGGCAAATGCGTCAATCGCCCTCATAATATCAACGCCGTCGCTGTACTTTTGTACACCGACACCGCAGACAATAGCCACTTTTTTATCTTTTACAAGCCCCAGTAAATCTCCAAGCTGACCAAGCGATACGTCAATTTGGTCCAAAACAGCTTTTATTCTTATATTTTGCGTCAACTCGTAGTAATCTTCATACTCGCTTGCAAACTCCTCCAAAAACTCCTCATCACATCCGTTTTCTATATACAAAAAACGGCTCAGAAGCATTGCCAAAAAGAGATCCGTATGCGGCTTTAGCTGGATATGCAAATCAGCAGCTTTTGCCATTTTTGTCTTTATGGGGTCTATCACAATAATAATCTTATCTTTTATAAGCGGCAGAAGATGACTGGAGGTTGTATGAGGATTTCTGCCCCAAAAGATGACTACCTCGGATTTTGCCACCTCTTGCATAGGCATATTTTTATTGCTGCCCCTGCCCTCGACAATCCCAGCTTCGCCGGCCCCGTCACAGAGCGTCCCTTCGGTTAAAACAGCGCCGCAAGAAGCAAAAAAATGGTCAGTAACTTCTTGCATCAAGGCAAAGTTTCCGCTTCCGCGATAGTGCAACACCTTGCTTTTTTCACAAGAGCCAATCATCTCTTTTAATTTTAAAAGAGCCTCATCAAGTGTTATCTCTTTGCCCTTATATCTTGGTTTTTGGATAGTTGCATACTTCTCATAATGGTTCATATGCGGACATAAAAAACCTTGCGTATGCCCGCTTTTTAAGCCTTTTAGCTTACCGTCTTCATATACTATCTCGCATGCGTCGTAGCAGTCCAGCGGACACGCAGTTATACTACTCATTTTTGAGCTCTACTTTAACCAATTTAGAGAATAGTTTTGGCGACTTTATAACAATTTGAGCCATATATTTTGAGATATTTTTGCCATCAGCAATGTATAGACTTCTTGAGATTTTATATGAGGTTTTTTCGCCCTCTACATAAACAACCTGTTTTTGTGAATTAAGCACATCCGGCTCATCAAGATATATTGTTAGTATTGCTTTTGAAACATCTGCCACCTTTGCCAAAGGAGTTGCTACTCCTACAACCTGTCCAGGCTTTACAAGCAGTTCATAGAGAGTAAAACCTTTCGCAATCAGTTTTTTATCTTCTATGCTTCTTTGAAGTTGAGATTCCCTTAGTTTTAGGTCTGAAATTTGAACTTTTAAATTTTGAATCTCTTTTCTTGTGCTTAGATATAAATTTTCACTTGCAATCAAATCATAAAACTCTCTATCTTTTTCTACCGATGATTTGAACTTTAGCGGCTCTATCTTTCTATAATTTTCTCTTTTTTTGACAAGCGACTCTTCTAAATTTACTAAAATTGCTTCGTTTATTTCAACTATGCTTTTTATATACATCAGTTTTTCTTTTACTAGTTTCAAATCTTTTTGATCAAGCTCAGAATCTATTTGAATATAAGGCTCGTCTGAGAGTTTTTTGCCTACCGAATTTTCGTCTGTAAAAATAACCAAGCCTGAAATATTTGAAGATATATCTCTTATTTCGTACGGTTCAACTTTGGCATAATATACCTTGGCATGCAAAGCAATAAACAGAAAAGAGATAATCAAAAAAACTTTCATACACGGCGCCTTTTGTAAGGTTTCCCTTAAATAGTTATAGTTATTTTACCATTTCATTATTAACATTCAAGCATATTTCATCATATTTTTGGTACTATCTGCTAAGTATAAGTTAAGGGGTGCAAATGTCTGTTCTGGATAAAGTTGATGCTGCTACAAATCTTGCAAAAAATAATGAGTTACAACTTTTAGTATTTAGAGTAAGTGACAAATCTGACTCAGCCTATTATGCTATAAACGTGTTCAAAACACGAGAGGTAGTAGAGTCAAAAAATCATTTTATTACTCAAATACCATCTTCCCATCCAATGCTTGAAGGCACCATTGTTCTTCGCGGACTACAAATTCCAATATTAAATCTCCCACTATGGCTAGGAATAACCCTAACTAAGGATGAAGTAAAAAAATCAAATATTTTAGTCTGTGATTTTAACGGGGTAATTATTGGACTTAGAATAATGTCGGCATTTAGAGTTGTTAAAAAGAACTGGAACGAGATGCACGCACCTGACAGCTATAGAATCGGTGAGGACAATGTCGTTATAAACGATACAAGATTAGAAGACGGGAGCCTGTGTCTAGTCTTGGATTATGAAAAACTTTTGGCAGATGTAATACCTCACGCGATGGTTGATGTATTTGAATCACCGGCAAACTTAAAAGATATGGTAATACCTGCAAAACTAAAAAACGGAACTGTTTTAATTGCGGAAGACTCTAAAACGGCGCAAAAGCACCTAAAACAAATTTTTGAAAACGCAAATCTTTCAATGAAACTTTTTGACAATGGAAAACTGCTTGTAGATTATGTGGACTCACTTGGTGAAAATGTATCAAAAATACCTGCAATTATTACAGATATAGAGATGCCTGAAATGTCAGGCTTTACTGTAGTTAAACTATTGAAAAACAACCCAAAAACAAGACAAATACCAATTATAGTAAACAGCTCTATGACCGGACAAAATAACAAAAGAGAGGCTGAAGTTTTAGGCGCAGACGGATTTATAGATAAAACAAAAAGCCAAAACATAATTCCGCTGATAGTATCTATAATGAGTAATAATTAATATATATACTATTTTTAAGAGATAGGGTTATATTCCCAAAAGGGGGAATATAATATATTTAATGGCAATTTTTTATATCATTAGTCTAAAATTGCTACAACTTGACCTTCATTTACTCTGTCATTTGTTGCAACGCTAATAGATTTAATTACCCCGCTCTTTGGTGCAACTACATCAATCTCCATCTTCATAGATTCTAAAATTAAGATAACATCACCTTCATTTACTTTTTGACCTGGATTAGCTACTATCTTCCACACATTCCCAGGAAGAAGCGCTTTAATCTCAAATCCAACCGGAGTTGCTGCAACTTTTGGGGCAGCTACTGCAACAACCGCAGGAGCAACTGCCGCACTTTCACCATTTACTGCTGTTACTTGGATATTTACATCGCCCTCAGCAACTTGAACACTATACTTTTGACCATCAACAACTACTGTGTAACTTCCACTTCCCATACTTCTACTCCCTTGTTCTATTTTTTCTTCTTCTAGTTTCATACTTGATATTTTGCGAATGTTTAACTCGCCTTGACCTTTTAGAAAAGTGATTCCTTTTTCATGACAAGCTGCAGCAATAAAAATATTCTCTTCAGTTATTTCGATATTTTCTGCTTTTAATTTATCTATCCATGTTGCCAAAGATTTGCTATCATCAGCATTTGCCAAATCTAAGGCTTTTTCGGTTGTAGGCTCTAAACCTAACTTCTCAGATGCAATTTTAACAACTTCAGGGTCAGGAGCAACCGGAGTTTTTCCAAAATACCCAAGTACCATTCTTCCGTATCCAGGTGCAATTGTATTCCATGGACCCTGCATCACATTGTTAAGCGCTTGTTGAAAATAAAATTGTGACACAGGCGTAACTGATGTCCCATATCCGCCTTTTGCAACAACTTCCGTCATAGCAGCGATTACATCTGGAAATCTATCCATAATGTCATTGTCGCGCATCATTTGAATATTTGAAATAAGTGCTCCGCCCGGCATTGGAGAAAATGGAATAATCGGAGAAACCATTGTAGCTTCACGAGGCGTAAAATAGTCTGATAAACAGTTTTGCAACTCTTTTTCATAAGTAAGCACTTTGTCTATCTCAAGCCCGCCAAAGTCATAATTCATACCTTTTGTAGCATGAAGCATTGTTAAAATATCAGGCTGGCTTGTTCCGCCGCTAACAGGCGCTGCAGCTAAATCAATACCGTCAACACCAGCCTCAAGAGCAGCCATGTAAGCAGCAACAGAAACGCCGGCAGTCTCATGGGTATGAAGACGAAGATGAGTTCCCTCAGGAACTAAACGTCTAGCCATTTGAATAGTTTCAAAAACTTTTTGAGGGTTTGAAGTTCCAGACGCATCTTTAAAACAGATGCTGTCATAAGGAATACCGCTATCTAAAATTTCACGTAAAGTCTTTTTATAAAATTCTACTGTATGAGCACCGAAACATCCTGGAGGCAAATCCATCATAGTTATAGCAATCTCATGCTTTAACCCATGATGAGTTATTCTCTCGCCAGAGTATTTTAAATTTTCAACATCATTGAGAGCATCAAAATTTCTAATAGTGGTAGTTCCATGCTTTTTAAACATTTTTGCATGTAAATCTATAAGTTCCTTAGAACCGGTATCCAGCATAACAGTATTGACTCCGCGAGCCAAAGTTTGAAGGTTTGCATCCGGACCTACAATCTTTCGAAATCTGTCCATCATTTCAAAAGCATCTTCTCTTAAGTAGAAGTACAGAGATTGAAATCTTGCACCGCCACCAAACTCAAAGTGAGTAATTCCTGCAGTTTTTGCCGCCTCAACAGCTGGAAAAAAATCGTTCATTAGTACACGACCACCAAAGACTGACTGAAACCCATCTCTAAATGTTGTATCCATTATATCTATAAATTTTTTAGCCATTTTATTTTAACCTTCTCTATGAAATTTAATTGCGGCTGTTATAGCAGCAACTACTCTTTTTTGATTATCTTGATCTTGAACACTATTTAATACAGATTTTACTTCAGGCTCTACTTCGGGATTTACATCAGGATCAATATTTTTCATAACATTCGGCATAATATTTGTCTTACATATAAGTATTCCAATTACTATTCCGATAAATAAAAAAACGACTCCCATACCAAGCCCTAAAAATCCAGAGCTCTCCACTACAAGGTTGGTTTCCATCAATACGCCTTTCTAGTATGTTTCGCGGTACTGTACAATATTATTGTTTAAAAAGAGTTTGCACCTCTTTTTATAATGTCAATAAATAGTCAAATTGTTACTTTTTGATTATATAATTCATAATAAAATAATATAGGTAGCATAAAATATGAAAAATGAAAATGTAGTTAAATTTGGACAAATCAACACAATAGAAGGCTACTCATACTTAGCTCTTGTTTTTATAGCTATGCCGTTAAAATATCTTTTAGGCATCTCTTTGGCTGTAAAAATTGTCGGTATGATTCATGGGATTCTCTTTATAATATTTTGTCTGCTTCTTGTAAAAGCATGGCAGGAGGCAAAGTGGCCGTTTAAAGAAAATATAACATTTTTTATAGCGTCACTTATACCTTTTGGAACCTTTTTTACAAAAAATAAAATAAAAACTTATGAATTAAAAAGTTTTGTTTAGTTAAAATAATTTCATTAATTAAAGGAATGAGTTTATGATTGCAGGAATGTACGAACAAGATTTTATAGCATATCTTATATTTGGATTGGTGTTGAACTTTATGTTTTCAATATTTTTTGGACTATATCTTAGTAAAAAGATTGGTATGCAGGAGATGATTAAATCAAAGGGAGATAAGGAGCAGCCGCTGTTTGTAAGCCTTAGTATCTTTATACCATATGCAAAAATGGCTATAACTCTCTACAGAGTCGCAATACTGCAGATATTTTTTCTCAACAAGGGCTATACTCACAAAGAATTTTGGATATATATGACTTCAAACAGACTGAATAAGTTGGATTAGAGACATATGAATGATTTTAGGATAAAGGTTATACTTACTATTTTGACTGGTATAATCTTTTCATTCTTATTTATTTTACTCGCTTTTGTTTTACCTACACAAAGCGACAAACAGAAGATTATAAAAAAACACAGCAACGACCCGCTTCTCCAAGAAGTATCAAAATCTTTTGCAAAATAGCGTTATAGAGAGTTTTTAACCTCAATCAGCTTAAGTGTTTCATAAGCGCATAGCGGATGTAATTTTACTGCTGATATCTCTAGAGCTTTGACACACAATCTCAAATAATCCAAGTCTTCATTATTCATAATAACTTCAAGCAGCTTTTCGGCATCTTTAATACGAAGATTTCTTACAACGCCTAAATTTTTATGTGCCAAATTTTTAATATCCGTATAATCTAAAGGTTTGTTTTCTAATTCATCTTTTTTTAACTCATGGATATATTTGTAAAATGATATTTTTGATTTTAAAATCTGTATTACATAATCTTCAATTAACTGACGAACAGTCTCTTCATCCAAAGACAATTCTCTAACTGCTTCGCTGATATCATAACGATAATTAGATATATTTAGATGTCCAAGGCTATGCTTAATAAAAGAGTCGCCCTCCGCCAACAATAAATCTATTTTTCTGCGAAGTTCGGCGTTTTCAGGCCGTCTTTTGTTTATGTATTTGTTTGTGTATTTATCGTCCATAAGTTTAAAATATCATATTTTTTTTCTTTTTTTATTGTTAAGAGTAAAAAATGATATAAACAAATTATGAGTGCTACAAATGCACTCATATAGCGGATTATATTGCTTTTGCAATAATTCTGTTAAGTCTTGAGATGAAGGCCGCAGTGTCGTCAAGCTCAAGCCCTTCAAATAGTTTTGCCTGATCCAGAAGCACATGAGCGGCGTCACTAATTAAATTCTGGTCTGCCGAATTTTTGAGTTTTACAATCAACTCATTTTTAGGGTTTATCTGCAAAATTGGCGTAGGCTTTGGCATGTCACCGCCTTGACCCATCTGTCTCATAATTTTTGCCATCATGTAAGCCGAGTCATCTTTGTCCTCTTTTAGTTTTACAGGCGAATCTACCAAGTCAAAAGTAACTTCGACAGATTTTACACTCTCACCAAGCGCATCTTTTAACTCTTTAACCAGCCCGTCGTAGCTCTTTGCTGTTTCTTCGTGAACCTTTTTATCATCTTCATTTTCTTCAAATTTTGCATCGCTTACATGTACAAATTTATACTCTTTATACTCTGTTACCATTGGGAAGATAATAGTGTCAATTTCTTCGTTTGAAACCAAAACATCAATGCCGCGAGACTTAAATCTCTCGAGTGCTGGAGAGTTTTTTAACATCGAGACTGAACTCTTGCCGGTAATGTAGTAAATCTCTTTTTTAGCTTCATCTACATTTTTGACAAAATCTTCAATCATGACCGCTTCATCTGAATTAAGCGTATTGAATTTTATCAGCTCTAAAATTTTCTCTCGATTTCCATAATCGCTGTAAAGCCCCTCTTTTA
>DAIDMU010000067.1 GCA_027448805.1 Sulfurimonas sp.
TTATGATTAAACTTTTTTTATTTTCATCATGCAGGGTAAAATAATCAATCTGCTTCTCGCTTAGCTTTTGGTCAAAAGTTAAAACCAATACATCATCGTTCCAGCTAACAGACTTTAACTTATGCAAAGAGCCTACCTGCACATCTTCTATATGCTTGGTTTTTTTCATAGGCTTAGGCTCCGGCTGCTTATAGCCGCTTTTTGAAGAGATAGCTTGAAGTTCATTTGAGTATTTGGAGACATCTATATTTAGCTTGTTACCGCTTCGCACGATTCCTTTTAATGATTCTGTTTTTAAAGCTAAATCATCATCCAGAACCGAGCTAAGATACAAATTTTTATAGTCGTTATATGCGCGAAAAATATCACTCTGCTCGCCGCTTTGCATATATTTTTCTGCTCTGTTCAAAACTTCACTGTTAGCAGATGCTTCAATAGAGATAAATAGAAATAGAGATAGTAAAAAAAGTTTAATCATAATTAAATTATTCGCCGTTTACCAATTTATCCATTAACTCTTTTACGGAAATAATTTTATCAAGTTTATAGCCGTTAGTGCCTGAGAAGAAAAGACCAGTCTCAACGTTGCCCTCGAATGCATCGCTTAATCTGTCCGCAATACAAAAACCGACCTCTTTAGCCTCTTCTCCGCGGTTACAGGGCGCAACACAGTTAGAGATACATTTTATAGCTGGACCTTCTCTTTTTTCAACCAGCTTTACCAAGTTAGTTCTTATGCCTTGAGCCGGATATCCGACCGGTGATGCCATAAGCTGAATATCCTCTTTTTTAGCATCAAGCAGAACTTTTTTAAGATTTTCATGCGCATCGCACTCAAATGTTCCGATAAAACGAGTTCCCATTTGAACGCCGCGAGCGCCTAGAGACATCATCTCTTCTATGTCGTTTTTATCCCATACGCCGCCTGCTGCAATAACAGGGATATCTCCCCATAGCGCTGCTTCTTCGACAACCGGTCTGACCAAGTTTTCCAACTGATTTTCAGGCATTGTACACTGCTCATAAGTAAAGCCTTGATGTCCACCGCTTTTTGGACCCTCAAGAACTACCGCATCAGGAAGCCTGTTGTATCTTTTTTGCCATCTTTTGCAGATAATTTTAAGTGCTTTGGCAGATGAGACAATCGGCACAAGCGCAACATCCGGATAGCCCTCTGTAAACTCCGGCATATTTGTAGGAAGCCCTGCCCCTGTTATAATAATGTCAATTCCGGCTTCACATGCATCTGCAACAACGCGTCCGTAATCGTTAATAGCATACAAAATATTTGCGGCAAGCGGCTTGTCACCGCATATTTTTCTTGCATTTTCAATTATTGCGGTAAGCCCATCTTTTGAATAAAATCCAAGAGCGTCAAGAGGTCTGCCGGCTACAAGTTTTGAGGCATACTTTTTATCTTCATAGTAACCCGTTCCAACAGCGCTTATTACGCCAAGACCGCCCTCTTTTGAGACGTTTCCAGCCAGTTTATCCCAGCTTATCCCGACACCCATTCCACCCTGAACTATAGGCTTCTCTATTATATATTTACCGATTTTTAATGGTTTAAAGCTCATCAGTTCACCTTTAACTTTGCAAATTTTCTTTTTCCGACTTGGAGTATATACTCCCCTGTTGCTAATTGCAACTGCTCGTCATCAATTTTTTCTTGGTTTATTTTAACAGCACCTTGCTTAATATCTCTTCTTGCTTGCGAAGTTGAGGGCGTTAAATTGCAATCCACGAGAGCTTTTGCTATCCAAACATCTCCATTGCAGCTATACGCATCAATCTCTGTCGGAATTTGGTTGTTAGAGTGTACTTTGTCGAACTCATCCCTCGCACTTTGTGCCGCTTCAAAAGAGTGGAATCTAGCGGTAATCTCTAAAGCCAAATCCTCTTTAACTTTTTTTGGATGTAAAGTGCCATCAGCTACGCCATTTTTCAGGGCTTCAATTTCGCTCAGAGTCTTTGTGCTCAAAAGCTCATAATACCTCCACATCAACTCATCTGAGACGCTTAAAACTTTGCCGAACATGTCATTTGGCTCATCTGCTACGCCGATATAGTTATTTAGAGATTTACTCATCTTTTGCACACCGTCAAGACCCTCTAAAATAGGCATCATTAAAACTGACTGCTCTTTTCCTATCTCATACGCTCTTTGAAGATGGCGTCCCATCAGAAGATTGAACTTCTGGTCGGTTCCTCCTATCTCAATGTCACTTTTAAGATGAACGCTGTCATAGCCTTGAAGAAGCGGATATATAAACTCGCTGATTGAGATAGATGTTCCGCTCTTGTATCTCTTGTCGAAGTCATCGCGCTCTAGCATTCTTGCAACATTAAATGTAGTCGTTAACGTGAGCATACCTGAAGCTCCAAGCGGATTTATCCACTCCGAGTTGAAGACCACCTCTGTTTTGGCTGGATCTAAAATTTTGAAAACCTGCTCTCTGTAGCTTTTTGCATTCTCCCCAATCTGAACGGCACTCAATGTTTTTCTTGTAGCACTCTTTCCGGTCGGGTCACCGATTTGGGCCGTAAAATCGCCTATTAGAAACTGGATGGTCGCGCCATATTTTTGAAATATCGCAAGTTTTTGCAATAGCACAGTATGACCAAGATGCAAATCCGGTGCAGTAGGGTCAAATCCCGCTTTTACACTGTATCTCTTGCCCTCATCAAAGTACGCTTTTAACAGTTTTTCAATTCTATCGCTGTCTATTATTTCGGCACTGCCTCTTTTTATCTCTCTTAGGGCTTCTTCTAACATAATATCTATTTCCTATCTAATTTATAAATTATTTTGGCCCAAAGTGCCAACTAAAACGCAGTAACAAAATTACCTGTATGCATCATCGGTACGGATAAGATGTATGACTTTTATTTTTTGTTCGATTTTAGCACGAAGTGAGTTAATATCAGCTTCTTTTGACTCAAATCCTATCTCGCAATACCTGGTAGATTCGCTTTTATTCTTTCCAAGCTCTATCTGATTTATATCTATTTTTAGTTTTGCTAAAAAATTTAAAAACTCTGCCAATGTACCGACACCGCTGTGAAGTGAAACAATCATATTGTAATTATAGATGCTTAACTTTTCCCATCTGACAAACACCATAGGCTCTTTGGCTTCTAATTTCTTTGAAGCGGTACTGCACATTTTATGGTGTACATGTGCTTTTCCCTTTTCTAAAAATGCCATGACCTCATCACCTGTTTTTGGATGGCAACAGTAGTCAAACACCACATCATTGACATTTGATGCGCTATATATCTCAAGCCCTCTAAAGCTATACTGTTTCAGCTTAAATCTATGTCTGGAAAGAAATCCTTTAAAACGGCTGTTTTGGCTAATCTCAATTATATATTTATAAATTACGTCACGAAATTGCTCTATATCGGTAGCTACGGTGGCTCTCTTGTCATGGTTATTTTTTTCAAACCACTCCTCTACCCTTGAACTGTTTAAGTTCATGGCCGTTGCGACAATGTTAACGCTTACTTTTGAGTCTATCTCTCTAACTCTGGCGTTACAGATATATTTCATATTTGTCTTTGCTTTTGATGTTTTAACCGCATCAATCCAGCTGCATCTAGTGATACTGTTCTCATCAACCTCTATTTTTACAATGTCGCCGTTATGAAGCTCATTTAAAAGTGATGTTTTTGTTTTATTGACAAGAGCCGACCTTGCATGGTTTCCAACATGAGTATGAACTGCATATGCAAAATCAAGCACAACGGCTCCTCTGGGAAGAGTAAACGCCTCTCCCTTTGGAGAAAAGACAGATATATCTTCGCTGAAAAGATCATTTTTTATCAAATCATAAAAATCTTCAACCGACTCATTCTGGTAACCGAGATTATGCAGCCAGTCTAATTTAATATTGTCATTTCCGCCACTCTTATATTTCCAATGTGCCGCAACACCAAGCTCGGCTGTTCTATGCATATCATAGGTTCTGATTTGAACTTCAAAAATGGCTGTGTCATAAAAAACTGTAGTATGAATAGTTCTATAACCATTGTCTTTTGGAACTGCTATATAATCTTTAAATCTTGAAGAGAGCGGTTGAAAATGAAGGTGAATAAGACCTAAAATATTGTAGCATCTAACAGGGTCGCTTGTTAATATTCTGACCGCCAAAAGGTCCAAAACCTCCTCTATACCCACACCTTTTCTCTGCATTTTAAGGTATATAGAGTATTTGTGTTTTATACGGGAGAGTATCTCAAAATCATCTTCGCAAAAGCCGTTTTGAACCAGAATTTTGTTGATTGACTCTTTGAACTCATCAAGCTTCATCTCAATAGCATGATAGTTTGTTTCAAAATATTCATCTATCTGCTTTTTCTCTTCTTTAAAAAGGTATGAGAAACTTAAATCTTCTAATAGGTTTTTCAAAAAAGAGATACCCAAACGGTGAGCAATCGGTGCATAAACGACAAGTGTCTCTTCTGCGATTCTCTCCTGCTTATAGTCTGAGAGCGAGTCTAGGGTTAACATGTTATGAAGTCTGTCACAAAGTTTTACGACTAAAACCCTGACATCTTTTATGCTTGCTAAGAGCATTTTTCGAAACGAGAGTGCAGAGACGACTAATTTTTCATTGGAGTTGGATGGAATAAGCTCGGCATCTCTGATAGAGTCAATCTTTGTAAGACCCTCAACAAGATGCGCAACGTCGGCTCCAAAGAGCTCTTTTATCTCATCTATATTTACGAGTGTATCTTCTACTACATCGTGAAGGAGCGCTGCTACTGCCATTGCCTCATCATTTGTTATAGATGAAACAATACTCGCTACAAGTATCGGATGGATTATATACGGCTGTCCGCTCTTTCTAAACTGCTTTTCATGAGCTGCTTTAGAGTATTCCAACGCTTTATTTAAAGTATCGCTTGGAGGTATTTGAGTGAAAAGATACTCTGTCGCCAAGTCAACACTCTCTATGTGTTTAACTCTTTGAATATCCACTTGACTCTGACCCAATTTATTACTTTTTTATATCAACAAAGCCTTTTATTACTATAAGGCCCTCAGCTATTTCCATAAGCGCTAAATCAGCTACTTTTATTTTTTTTGAAACATTAAGTTTGCTTGTTGCACCGTTTAAAAGCTCATCTGTTCTTTTTGCGACAGCTATTGCCAGCTGATAACGGTCCATGTTCGGGTTATTGTCTAAAATTTTTGCTGTAAGTACTTCTACTTTCATTTTGTCTCCTTTAAGATTATCTAACTATTGAGCAGTTTTGCATATTACCGTTTACTATAATATCCAAAAGATTGCCTTTTTTAAACATGTCGCATATTAAAATAGGAAGCGAATTATCCTTTGCCAAGGCAATTGACGTATCATCCATTACTTTAATATTATCGCTGAGTGCCTGCTCATAAGACAACTCAGGCAATTTAATTGCATCACTAAATTTATTTGGATCTTTATCATAAACACCGTCAACTTTTGTAGCTTTAATGATAACTTCTGCGCCTATTTCAACCGCTCTTAGTGTCGCTGCCGTATCCGTTGTAAAAAACGGATTTCCTGTTCCGGCTGCAAAAATAACAACTCTGCCTTTTTCTAAATGACGAACTGCTCGGCGATTTATATACGGTTCAGCTATCTGTTCCATCTTAATTGCTGTTTGCATACGGACTTGGAGTCCAGCATGTTCACAAGCCTCTTGCATCGCTATGCCGTTGATTACAGTTGCTAACATTCCCATGTAATCGCCAGAGGTTCTTTTGATAATTCCATCTTGAGCCGCAGTTACACCACGAATAATATTCCCGCCGCCGATAACTATACCGACTTCAATACCGGCTTCTACTAAAGACTTGATTTCCTGGGAGATGTAGTTTAAAATTTTTGTATCAATTCCATAACCTGCTTCACCTGCAAGAGCTTCGCCTGAAAACTTAACCAATACCCGTTTGTTAGCCATGCAATTCCTTTATTAAAATTACGCGAATTGTACTTAAAATTGGCTTTTGTTTTGCTTTGAAAAAAGCGATGTCTAGTTTTATAAGCTTGACAAACGTTATATATTTTATTATACTTCGGTATAAATAATTTAGGAATATTAAATGCAAAACAGCATTCAAGGCCGCTTTTGGATAAGCAAATCCGAACATAATTTTCTTGGTCAGGGCCGAATAGAGCTGCTGATTAACATCGGCAAGTTTGGTTCCATTACAAAAGCAGCCAAAGCCATGCAGATGAGCTACAAAGCGGCTTGGGATGCAATAGACACAATGAGCAATCTTTCAGAACATCCGCTTGTGAGCAGCCTAAAAGGCGGCAAAGGCGGCGGCGGAACACATCTAAGTGCTTATGCCAAAGAGCTGATAGAGAGTTATGAGATTCTGCAAGAAGAGCACCAGCAGTTTCTAAACAACCTATCAAAGCGCATAAACGAGAAAAACGGCCACTTCAGCCTTTTAAAAAGTCTAAACGTCCGCATAAGTGCAAGAAATCAGCTTAAAGCCAAAGTGGTAAAGATTCAAAAAGGTCTAATTGAGAGCGAAATATTTCTTGAACTTGGAAGTAAAGATGTCATCATGGCAATCATCACGAATGATTCGTTAAATGCACTTGAGATAGAGATTGGCAGCGAGGTTTATGCTCTCTTTAAAGCAAATGCCCTGACTATAAGCGGTGATACAACGCTCAAAAAAAGCGACCTAAACAGTTTTGTCGGAAAAGTCGTTAGAATAAACCGTGACAGTTTTAACGCAGAGGTTGTAGTCGAACTAAAAGGCGAAAAAACCGTCTGCTCAACCATGCCGATAGATGCGTTTGATGATTTAAAACTGCAAGCAGGCATGGAAGTTATTGCTTTTTGCAAACCAAAGAGCATTATTTTAGGTATTTGGTAGTCCCAGCAGGAAACTACTTCTCCTTCGTTGTATATTTTATTTTATAACGAAAAACTCTTTAAATTTAATATTAGGGAACTATTTTGAAAAAGCTTTACTGTTTACAACTCTCAGCTCTTTTAGCAGCATCATATCTCAGTGCAGATATAGATTATGATGGACAAGTAAGACTCCGCTATGAGAGCTTTGACAATATGAACGAGAAGTACTACGGAACAAACCCTAAAGTAGGAGAGGCTCATGACAGTTATCTTATGACGAGAGTTCAGCTGGGACTTACTAATAAGTTTAACGATAACTGGAGTGCAAAAATCTCTATGCAAGACTCAAGGGTAATAGACTGGGGATTTAAAAGCAGTGACTGGTACAACAAAGAGTTTGGACAGGCTCATAGCACACAAACAGACTTTTTTGAACTGGGCAAAACATATCTAGAGTATAAAAACGCCAACATTACCGTTACCGCAGGAAGACAAAGCATCTCATACGGAGATTTAAGAGCTTTTGGTCCTGGAGAGTGGAAAAACTCCGGAAAATGGGTTTGGGATGCTCTCAAAGTTTCACTTAAAGATGGCGATAACTTTTTAGACTTTTTCTACGGTGCGACTATGCTTCACGACCCTGATGATTTCAGCTTAAACCATCGTCACGGCTATCACGGAGCAGGAGTGTACGGACACTATGTTTATAAAAAAGATGCGGCGTTAGAGCCGATTTTGGCTTACAAAATAAACGATAAGAAAAATGAGGTTTATAACTATATTGAGAGCTACTACGCAGGAGCAAGGGTTTATGACAGTGATTTGGAGAGTTTCTTTTATGATATGACATATATAAAATCTTTTGGCGACTATACTTACCTTAACAACGAGAAAGTTTCAATAGACGGAGTCGGCTACCACATAGATGGCGGTTACAACTTGAAAGAGATAAATACCAAAGTGGGACTAGGATACTCTTACGCAAGCGGAGACAATCCAAACACTTCAACAAACGAAAGTTTTGACGCTGTTTTTGGCGCAAGTGACAAGTACTATGGACGACTGAATTTGATGCAGTGGATAAATCTTAAAGATTATGAGCTTTTTGCCATCTTTACACCGAATCCAAAAACAAATATCAAAGCGGAATATCATAAATTTTATGCAGATGAGCCAAGCAATAAGTGGATGAGCTATACAATCTCTTCTATGCAAAACGACCATTACGGAGATGAGATAGATATTTTTGCAACATACAAGTACTCAAAAAACATCGACCTTCTGCTAGGTGTAGGCTACTTTACAAGCGGAAGCTACATAAAAGAGGCAACGACCAAAAACAGCTATATCACAGATGAGAATGCTTTTGGGCTGGTTGCGCAGGTAAGCTATAAATTTTAAAAGAGCCTACCCATTGCAAAAATAGTAGACGCCCACTTGGTTTCTTCCATTCTCTTTTGCTTTGTATAGCGCTTCATCAGCGTATCTATATATATCATTTACGCTATTTACAAACTCCGGCTCTACAACCACAAGCCCCATTGAGATTGTTACATATTGGCTTGCCAGATTGTTTTTATGCTCAATCTTCTCCTCTTCTACTCTCTTTCTTATGCTGTTTGCAAAATCAAATGCCGAAGAGTCATCAAGTCCTGTACACAATATTCCAAACTCCTCACCTCCTAGCCTAAAGGCCAAATCTCCCTCCCTCTTTAGCGAACTATTTAGACACTTTGCAACGGCTTTTAAAGCCTCGTCCCCAGCCTGATGCCCGTACGTATCGTTATACTGCTTGAAACAATCTATGTCCAAAATGATAAATACAAGCGTCTGCTCGGTTCTTTTTTGAGACTTTAAAAGCTTGTCAAATATTAGGTCAAAATACCTCCTGTTATATAGAGATGTCATAGCGTCAGTTATTGTTAATTTCTCTATCTTTTCAACAAATTTTTTATTTTTATTGTAAAAAAGCAAATTTATAAAAATAATAAACAAAATAGATAAAAATTCAGCGATTACAATATAGAGTATAAGTTTATTGCTATGGTCATATCTTTTTTCCAAAAGGGCGTTTAAAAGCTTTGAATTTTCATGGTAGAGGTCTATTATCAATTCAATATTTCTTGTTGTAAGAGAGTTGATTTTATCGGCTTCAAACGAAATCTTCTTAGCGTTTAAAAAGTGGCTGTCCGCCATATTTAAAATGTTTTCTTGCGCCTTTAACATTTTTTCATAAGCTATCTTTATCTTTTTGTCGTTCACATAGTCGTTAAGAAGGGACATGTTATATCTAATAATCCCCAACCTCTCTTCAATTTTATCTATCTGAACTCTGATGTTTTGTTTTTTATCTTCGGTTATAAGCTCGCTTTGCGCAGAGGAGGCAATTGCTCTTATTTGGCCGTTATACTCAATGAGTTCTGGAAGGTAACCGACAATATTTGTAACCAAAATATAAGAGTATAGCTCAGGGTCTAAAATGAGCTTGCACTGATATGAGATACGGTATGAAAATATCATAAAATCATAAATAACTTTGGAGAGATAGTCAAAATTTGCATACTCTAGCGAACTCTTATCTATAGACTCTATATGGTCCAACAACTCGTATCTTAGAGAGGATTTATCCTTTACGTAGAAAAGTTTTTGTTTTAATATTGTCAAATCTTTATATATAGTCTCTTTTAAAAACTCAATTGACTCCGCAGAGCCGTTGTTTGGACTTTTAATACATGTCAGCCCTCTTAGCTTTTGAATATTAAATACAACATCCTCTATCTGCGTTATAACATCCAAGCCTACCATCTCATGGTGTACAAAATCTACATCTTTTTGAATGTGAAACAGTGCATATGAAAACATACTAATAATAGCGATAAGCGGCATTATTGCCAACATTACAAAATATTTAATGCTTTTATTTTTTTTACCTAAATTATACATAACAGTTTCGCTTTCACATAAAATAACGATATCACAAATATTCTACATTAGCAAAACTTAAATAAAAAGCACCAAAGCTCCTATTTACATTTTTAACAGTTATTTTTTATTTTTAACATGTTGTATATTTTTTGCCCATATTTTTGCACTCTTCACTCTTTGTTGTAGATATAATTGTAAAAAAAGGAGCCAACATGCAAGAGTTTATGGATACATACAAAAACAATATAGACTATATAGAGAATTTTTTGCTTGAGACGGTTTTTAACCTTGGAAGCCTCCACGAGCGCGAGAGCAGCAACTTTTCAAAACTCTTTAAAATATTTCCGTCATTGGAGCTGGTGTACGTCTGCGATGAAAAAAGCATGATTCAGATTTCAAAAAACATATACAGAAACAAAACAAGCAATATTCCAATAGGCAGGGACAGAAACTATCTTCTTGAAAAAATAGAGTTTGACTCTAAAAATATAGCAATCTCAAAAACATATATCAGCAGTGCGACCGGCGAGACGTGCGTGACGGTAGCAAAAAAAGAGGATGACAAAGTCTACTTTTTGGATTTTAACGTCTCGGCCCTGCTTCAAAGACTGGGTCTTATAGAGATACACAGCGGTTTTAACTTTATAAGCAAAAGCTTCTACTTTATCACTGCAGGAGTTATGATGATACTTGCCCTCTTTACCATAGGCTACTCGATATTTGAGTTTGTAAGTTCGCTTCTTGTAAAAAACGGGCTTTCCATAGAGCTGATTTTTAAACCCGTAATCGCTCTTACACTCGGACTTGCAATTTTCGACCTTGCGAAGACTGTTTTTGCCCAAGAGGTTGTGTTTAAAAGCTACTCTAAAAACAGCGATGCGGAGTATAAAGTTTTGACAAAATTTTCTATAACGATTATCATCGCCCTGCTCATAGAGTCACTTATGGTGGTATTTAAAATCGCAATTGACGACTACTCGCAGATGCTTCACGCATTTTATCTCATCGGCGGAGTATCCATATTAATATTCACGCTCGGGCTCTTTATATATTTTACAAAAAAAGCGAAATAAACTCGACATGTAAAAAATAAAAGAGCGGAAATTAAAGAGCTATCAGCTCTGAAATTTCCGAAAAAACAACCGCTCTGCGCTGCTCTTTTGTATCTAAAATCCTATCGCACAGCAGCGCTAAATTTTCATCTATATTTGGCGCTAGCGAGCGGATATTTTGTAATTTCTCGTTTTTGAGCGTATTTGTAAATCTATCGTAAGCAGAGTATGCCTCTCTTGCGGCAAATTTGTAATAAACTCTTCGCCCGATTTCAAACAGTTCAAACTCTTCGTTTCTTCCGCTATTTATTTTTTCGCCAAAGCCTATCTCGATATCGATATTTTTCTCTCTTAAGTATGCTCCGAGTTTCATAATAAAGCCGATTGCCTGAGGCGTGTAGAGTTTTAGAACCCTCTCATTAAACTGCTCAAAACTCTCAAACGGATTTTTAACTCTTTTATACTCAAGCATTAAACTCTCTACAAAAAGATGCGCATGTCGCAGAGGAGCTGATTTTATGACTGTATATCCCTCAAGCCCTTCACTTGTAATTTTTCCGCCAAGAGAGATATTTACAGCGCCCTCCATTTCGCCGTCCACTTTTACTTTGCACCCCTCAAAACCGATATCTCCGAGCCCATGCAAACCGCACCCCTTAACGCACCCGGACCAGTACATTCTAACCCTTCCATCGACTATCGGCACTTTTTTCTGTAGATACTCAGCCATATTTATCGCATCGCTTTTGTTCTCTATTACCCCAAAAGAGCAGTGCTGCGACCCCGCACATGCAATAAGATGATTTTTATAAAGCGAATCTACACTTCTGTATTTTTTAAAAAGCGGCTCAGATAATAGTGAATTCACCTCTTTTACACCGAAAATATAGAGGCTCTGTTCAATATCAAAACGGATTGCGCCGTTTCCAAATTTCTCGCTCATCTCTGCTACATCTATCAAATCGCTTCCGCTAAAAATTCCGGCGGGAACAACCATATGAACGCCAAAACTTCCGTTACGAAGCTGCACCTTTCCATGGTCGGGATCGTTAAAATCAAGCTTTGTCATAGTCTCACCTGCAGTCGCAAAATCAACTCCTGCATTTTCGCGTATTGCTCTGCTTATCTCACTCATCCCGACTGCTTCAATGAGAAAAGAGAGTCTGTTTTTGTTTCTGTTGTCTCTAAAACCAAATCTTCTAAAGATGTCTATAATGGAGTCATAAGCTTTTTCTACCTGCTGCGGAAGAAGAAAGATATCAGCACTTTTTGCCACTTTGCCGACTTTTCCGCCAAGATACATGTTGTAACCATAAAGCCCGTCTTTTTGAGCTAAAACAAAACAGCAGTCATGGCTAAAAGCATTGCATCTGTTTGAGATAGAACCTGTAATTGAAGTGTTAAATTTTCTAGGAAGCGCACTTATCCACTCATGGTTATGTAAAAATCTGCTCTCTAAAGACTTCAAAAGCTCATATGAGGGTAAAACATTGTCAAAACCGTCACAATCAAGCGGATCGGTTACAATATTTCTAAAGTTATCCACTCCCGTTTGATAGGAACTTATCCCGACAGAATCCATCTTCTCAAATATTGTCGGTAAATCTTTTATGTCAATATATCTAAACTCTATCTGCGCTCTTGTTGTGATGTCTATGTAATCTTTTCCAAACTCTTTTGCAATCTCGCCAAGAACTCTCGCTTGAACCGCATTTAAGTAGCCTCCTGCAATGCGTACTCTAATCATAAATTTTTGCGGCGTTTGCGAGTCTTTGTCATAGATGCCAAAGCATTTTAAAAAGTAGCTTTTATCTTCATCAGATATTGAGCCATATCCGCTTTTTGCATAAAATCCAAGCATATCAAACGCCTCTTTTGGAGTTTTAAGTGCTTTTGTCTCTTCGACTTTGTTCAGTTTTTTAGCTCTTGTTTCATACGCTTTTTGTAATGCTTCCATTGTCACTCCGATCTCTATCGAATATAGTCACAATTTTAGCAGTTACAAAAATAATAATGGGCAGTTTATTGATTACTTTTTATACAATTATATTTTATTGAAAAGCCATTATAAGAATAATAACTAGAAGAACGAAAGAGATTCCCTGCCAGATAACGACACTGTTTTTCTCGACAAGAGGAGGTCTTTTCTTAGCTAAAAACTCTTTGTTTGGGTGACGCAGGTCGTACAAAAACTCAGACAACTCCTCATAGCGATCATTTGGGTCTGTTGCAACTGCTTTTTTAATCGCCTCGTCAACCCATACGGAAATCTCTTGATTGTAATGATAAATAGGAGTATATTTCAGCTTCTTTTGTACACTATGTGTTTTTGCTCTTGCAACCTCGACACCGTATGGAAAATAACCGGATAGCATTTGATAAACAATCACTCCAAGCGAAAATAGATCAGATTGTGTTGAACCCTCTTTTGCAATAAAATATTCGGGTGCGGAGTAAAGAGCGGTACCAAGCAGATTTTCCTGCTCAAGACGAATATTGATATCTGCAATGCCCTCAACTCTTGTCGAACCAAAGTCTATGATTTTAAGTGTTCCAGTGCCGTCTATCATAATATTTTGCGGCCTTAAATCCTGATGTATCATCTCTTGACGATGCAGAGCCATTAGCCCCCTTGCAATCTGCTCTGCCATAGCACGAACTCTCTCTAGCGAGGGAGAAGGATTGTCAATCATCCATTGCGCCAAAGTCTGCCCCTCTATGTACTCTGATACATTATAGAGGTAGTTGCGCTTGCGTGAAGGTATATATAATTTTGCCACATGCGGGCTTTTAATGCGACTTGCTATCCACTCTTCCATCAAAAATCGCTCTAAATAGGCTTTATCGCCTCGCATATCTATGGATGGCATCTTTAAAACTACAGAGTTTTTTGTCTCTTTATCTATTCCGAGATATACATGGCTTCTGTTGCTGGCACTAAGCTCTCGCACTATCGTGTAGCCCTCAAACTCCATTCCAGCTTCAAGCAGAGGCGCAAAAGGCTTCTCTTCCAGCTGTTTACAAATCTCTTTTACGTTTTTTTTAGGAAGATTATCCACACGCACAACCTGAATTGTTATATTGTCATCACTCCCTGCATCATACGCTTTATCGGCGATGATTTTTGCCACAAGGTCAAAATAACCCCAATTTTCCTTCACTGTCTCAACCATAAAAGCATCAGTTACAAACTCATAGACGCCGTCACTCATAAATAGAAAAACATCCTCTCTCTCAACTTGAAAACTTGTATAATCCATTCTTATCTGCGAATCCATTCCCAAAGCACGGCTCAAGTAGCTCTTGTCTCGTGAAACCCAAAGGCGGTGATCTTGTGTGAGCTGTTCTAAAACACCATCCCTCAAACGGTAAATGCGTGTATCACCTGCATGAAAAATATAAGCGGTGCTAGACCTCAAAACCATTGCGCTAAATGTGCAGACATACCCTCTGTTTTTATCATAGGAGTACTGGCTTTGCATAGTTTGCGAATGAAGCCACGAGTTTGCGGCACCCAAAACACGCAATGCCGATTTTTTTACCGACCACGATTCAGACGTGCTTAGATAATCCATTAAAAAAGAGGTGACTGCCGTTTTGCTTGCGATTTGGCTGACACTGCTGCTGCCGATGCCATCGGCGATGGCAATAGCAATGCCTTTGTAGGTAAGCTGAGGCTCTTTTGGGATAGAAACATCGTGAAAATCCTGATTAATCTCCTTTCGTCCTTTACTAGAGTACTGGGAGACTGAGACTTCCATTCTGTTTTCCATAGCAGATGTCCTCTAGTTTAATTTTCTTTTTGCGCCGGTTTTTATATGCGTAGCATATAGAGTAAGCCCTGTAAATGCGAGACCGCCGACAAGATTTCCAAGCACTGTAGGAATCTCATTCCAGATAACATAGTCACTAAGTGTAAAATCTCCGCCCATAATCATCGAAAATGGAAAAAGAAACATATTGACAATAGAGTGTTCAAAGCCCATAAAAAAGAAGAGCATTATCGGCATCCACATCGCTATGGCTTTGCCGCTCACGCTTGTAGATATCATAGCACCGACAACACCCATAGAGACCATCCAGTTACAAAGCATCCCGCGAATAAAGATAGTAAACCATCCTGCAATTCCATGCTCCTTGTATCCTAAAGTGCGTGACTCTCCAATACTTGCGATTTTCTCTCCAACCTCACCGGGTTCTATGGAGTAACCATAGGTCAAAATAAACGAAATCATAAATGCAACCAACAATGCACCGCCTAGGTTACCTAAAAAAACAAGACCCCAGTTTCTTAAAACCTGATTTAGAGTCACACCAGGTCTCTTGTCAAGGAGTGCCAACGGAACTAAAACAAAAACGCCGGTAAGCAAATCAAAGCCCATAAGGTAGAGCATAATAAAGCCTACGGGAAAGAGCATGGCACCGACAAGCGGTGAGCCAGTTTTCATAGAAACCGTTATAGCAAATGCAGCTGCAAGCCCTAGAATTGCTCCTGCCATAAAAGCTCTGATGAGCGTATCTTTTGTTGACATATAGACTTTTGACTCGCCTGCGTCAACCATTTTTGTAACAAACTCGGTAGGGACCAAATAGGACATACTATACTCCTGCTATTATTAAATATTTTCACTTTATACCGAAATGATATTGTGATTAAGAATTGTATATATTTTTATACAATAAAATAGTTGTTTATTGTATATATTTTATACAGTTGCTTAAAATAGTTCTATCTATTCTAAATAATAAATTTTTAGAGATAAGAGTCATATAATAGCTAACCTTTTATAAAGAAGGTTTTACTATAATACAGTTCTAAATATTTACAAAGAGAATCGATGAGCTGGCTAAATTTTTTTGAGACAAAAGCTGAGTTGAAACATCAGTTCGGCAGAGGAGTGAATGCAAACCTCTCCAAAGATGAGGAGGATTTGTTTAACAAATCTTACGAAGCATTTGAGGCAAAAGATATACTCAGCGCATATGAGTACTTCTTTAAATCTCTTGAGAACTTCACAGAGGGCGTCTCAAACCAAAATATCTCATTCGTAAGAGACGATGAGAAACTAGAGTTTGTGATGTATCAGGGAAGTGCTAAAATCAGTGGCACGATAACAAAAGAAAATCTCTATGCCGAGGCTATTCTTACAAAAAAATCATCTGCTAACGTTGCGCTTAAACGTCTTATTTTAGAGAGAAACTATCAGCTGACATATACCTACTACTTTAGCGACGAAGAGCATATAAAACTAAAGCTGTCTCTAGACAACATCACAATGAGTCCGCAAAAAGTATTTTTTCCAATTAGAGAGATTGCGCTAAATGCCGACTTCGACAAAGAGTACGCAAAAAGCGAGTTTCCAGATATAGCCATCGAAGATACAGGACATTTAATGCCATTGGATGAGGGTGAACTGCGTATTAAATATGATTTTTTGCATAAATGGATTGATGAAATCACAGTTAAAATATCAACACTCCCATCAAATGACAATGCCGGCATGCAGTCGTTTATTCTTCTTTACCTTATTTTTAAAATGGACTATCTCATAGTGCCAAAATACTCAATATTTCAAAAATCTAGCAAAAAAGTTCAAGAGTATTTTAGCGATGAAAACTTGACGGTCGAAGCAAAAAATGAGGAGTTGCGTAATTATATAAATGAGCTTGGCGAGATTGATTTTGAAGAGTTTAAAACAAACTTTTATAACGCAAAATATACTTTTAATCCTACAGAAAAAGCATCAAACGAAGAGATAGATATTTTTATAACCGAATCGCTTGCAAAAATACGATGGTATAAAAACAATAGATACAATCAGATAATCCCGACAATGTACAAATATATAGCCATGTATTTGCTCTACAACTACGGATTGCACCCAGTTACAAAAGCTCTGCTGCATACTTTAGTAGAGATTCAAAATCCGGATTTCTTCAAAGCGCTCGGCTACAACACACTCTATGATGTAGAGAATTCTACTTTTGCAAAAAGAGCAATAGTCTCAAAAATAGATGATATTATCTCTCCGTACCAAAACCGTTTTAAACTGCTGAAGCCATTTGGAAACGAACTAAATTTTACTTCACTAAATGAGTTTAACAATAGTTTTTATTTGCAACTAAAAAATCTAAATTATGAAGAGATATAGCCATGAATACTCAAATAATACTAGAAACATATATCGAAAACATTATACAGATTATGTCGCCATATGGAAACGGAACAGGCTTTATTGTAGGTGATTTGATAGTAACAAATTCGCATGTCGTCTCAGGCCTAAAAGAGGTAGTGATAAGCTCAAAAAAAATCAAAAGAAGCATTGCAAAAGTTGTTTATGATGATGCATATTATGACCTGGCGTTTATCAGTTTTGATTTCGAGATGCCAAAAAATCCGCTTTCACTCTCCACAAAAAGCATTGAAAACGGAGATACAGTAGTTGCAATCGGGCACCCATACGGGCTAAACTATAGCGCAACGGAGGGGATTGTCTCAAAAGCATCAAGGATTTACGGGGAGCTTGAGTATGTGCAGATTGACGCCGCTATAAATCCTGGAAACAGCGGAGGACCGCTCTTAAACACACAAGGAGAGGTAATCGGCGTAAATACGTTTATCATACAAGACTCGAATAACTTGGGCTTCGCTTTGCCATACTTCTATGTTGAAGAGGCTCTAAAGAGCTACAAAAGTTTAAAAATAGAAAATATTATCAAGTGTCAGTCATGCAAAAATCTGATTGATGAGAGAGATATAAAAAATGACTACTGCCCTGAGTGCGGCATAAAACTTGAAATTGCAAAACTGCGAAGAAAAGGCTACAATCCTACCGGCAGCACGAAACTGCTCGAAGAGATTCTAACATCTTTGGATGTCAATGTTACTCTTGCAAGAAGATCTCAGGCATCTTGGAGAGTCGATTACGGAACCGCCCGCATTGAGATAAACTACTATGACAACGGGATAATTATAGGCGACTCAAAACTCTGCGTTATTCCTAAGGAGAATGTGTCTAAAATTTATGACTATCTGCTTGATGAGAACAATAAATTTTCATATTTGCACTTCTCAATAAATGAAAATTTTATATACCTCTCACACCTGATTGTCGACTCATCATTGACACTTAAAGAGGGTAAAATAGCTTTTGAGAGACTTCTGAAATATTCAGACAGTTATGATGACATTTTAATTGAGAAGTTTAATGCCACAAAACAAAAACGCGATGAAGAGGATTAATATGAATGGATTTTTAGAGTTTAGAGTAGATTTGGACAGTTTCATAAAAGAGCTAAATAAGAGAGTTAAGAAAAACAAAAAAAAAGTCAAGAAGCTTTTAAAGACAAAAGATAAAACATTTGCAAATTTTGTAAAACCATTAGAGTTGATGGATGAGTATTTGGAACAATTTTTTACTCCGCTATCACATCTAAACTCGGTAAAAAATACAAGCAAGACACAAAAAATATATGCAGACTCTCTGCCGATTATTACCGAGTACTCCACAAAACTATCTCAAAATATTGATATTTACAAAGCTTACAAAGAGATACAAAAATGTGAAGAAAAAAATTTAAATCAGGAACAAAAAAGAGTTTTAGAGCTAAATATTCTTAACTTTGAGCTAAGCGGCGCTCATCTTGACAAAAAAACAAAAGAGAGACTTCAAGAAATAAATATAAAAAAGAGTGAGTTATCAAACAATTTTTCTCAAAATCTTTTAAATTCCACAAATGAGTATAAATATATTATCACTGATGAGAAAGATGTTGATGGCATTCCTCCAAGTGACTTGCTTAACGCAAAATTCAAAGAAGACGGCATTACAAAATATAAATTTACACTTCAGATGCCGTCATACATAGCCTATATGACATACGGCAAAAATGAGAAGATAAGAGAGGAGCTTTACCGTGCCTATGTTACAAGAGCACCTCAAAATGCGCAGATTATTGATGAACTGTTATCACTAAAAAATGAGATGAGCTCCCTTTTGGGGTTTCCTAATTACGCATCATATTCGCTTGCTAGCAAGATGGCAAAAGATGAAAAAAGTGTTATTGATTTCTTAGAAAAACTAATCAAGAACTCTAAAACACAGGCAAAAAAAGAGCTGCAAGAGATAGAGAAAATAGCTAAAAAACCCATTCAAAGTTTTGACACTGCCTACTATAGCGAACTTCTGAAAAAAGAGAAGTATGAGATTGATGAAGAGTTGTACCGCCCATATTTTGAGCAGATGAGAGTTGTGGAGGGTATGTTTGATTTTTTAAACAGACTCTTTGGGCTTACATTTAAAAAAACAGATGAAAAACTATGGCATAAAAAAGCATTCTCATACGATATATACATTGATGAAAAACTAAAAGCTAGGCTATATCTTGATTTAGAGTCAAGAAAGGGCAAGCAAGGCGGTGCTTGGATGAACAACTTCCAAACACACTGCCAAGATGAAGAAGGCAATGAGCAGCTCTCTTCAGCAGTTATAGTATGCAATTTTCCGCCCTCAAAAGATAAAAATCCGTCTCTTTTAAGACATGATGACGTGGTAACACTTTTTCATGAAATGGGACATGCTATCCACCATATGCTAAGCAATGTAAACGAAAATGAAGTGAGCGGAGTAAACGGCGTAGAGTGGGATGCCGTTGAGTTCCCCTCACAATTTTTAGAAAATTTTGCTTATGAGCCGCATGTGCTAAAACTTTTTGCATCTCACTATAAAACAAAAGAGATTATTCCTGATGAGATGATAGATAAGCTGGTACGAAGCAAAAACTTTTTATCTGCTCTTGGAATGCTTAGACAACTTGAGTTCTCAATCTTTGATTTTAAACTTCATACAAAACTATATCAAGGCGAAGATGTTCAAACCCTGCTAGACTCCATCAGAGAAGAGACGGCGCTTATAAAACCACCATCGTACAATAAATTTCAAAACGGCTTTTCACACATATTTGCCGGCGGTTATGCAGCCGGATATTACAGCTACAAATGGGCTGAAGTACTGAGTGCCGATGCTTTTTTTAAGGTTGTTGATGAGGGTATATTTGACTCTAATACGGCTAAAAAATATCTGCATGTAGTTTTAGAGGGCGGCGGCGCTAAAAGTATGAATACGCTCTTTAAAGAGTTGATGGGCAGAGAGGCAGACCCTGACAGCTTGTTAAGACTAAATGGGATTCTGTAATGAAATATATCCTCTTGGCTCTCTTGCTCTCAGCATCACTTTTTGGAGATAGAATTTTGAAAATAGCAACATACAATGTAGAAAATCTTTTTGATTTACAAAAGAGCGGATTTGAATATAGCGAGTATGTTCCTAATGGCAGCTCTGAGTGGAATCAAAAAAATTATAAAATTAAATTAAAAAACATTACGCAAGTTATAAAAGATATTGATGCGGATATAATTGCCCTTCAAGAGATAGAATCACTTCAAGCACTGCTGGATTTACGCTTTGCGTTGAAACAAAGCGGTCTATACTATGAGCACTACGCCATTGCAGATAAAAAAAATACAACGGTTAAAGTTGCCATTCTTAGTAAAATTCCTTTTTTATACTCAAAAGAACTTAGCGTAACTCAAACTTATGAATATAGAAATATTTTAGAGACAAAATTTAAAATTGATAATAAAGAGCTCTATATTTTCGTAAATCACTGGAAATCAAAATCTGGACCGGAGAGCATGAGGATAATCTCTGCAAAAACTTTAAAAAATAGAATCACAGAGATAGGATATGATAAAAATATTATCTTATTGGGAGATTTCAATTCTGATTACGAAGAGCATCTGAAATTTGTAAAAAAAAGAAACCATAATGATACTGATGGAATAACCGGAATTAACCACATTCTAGGAACTATTAATCAAAGAAACAGTACTTCATATCTAAACTACACCAAAAATAGTTTTTACAATCTTTGGTACGACACGAATGAAGAAAACAGATATACATACATATATAAAGGCAAAAAAGAGGCACTAGACAGCATCTTAATATCTCAATCACTTTTAGGCAAAAAAGGAATTTTTTATATAAATAAAAGTGTTGCGAACTTTAACAAAGAGTATCTCTTTAAAAATAGTAATATAAACAGGTGGGAAATTTCTCGTGCGAAGGTAAGAAAACATAAAGGCAAAGGCTATTCTGACCACTTAGCAATTGTGGCAAAATTTAATATCAACTAATACACCAATCAATCTCAACTACATTATGAGATTTAAGATATGAGTTAGTTTGCAAAAATGGCTAAGAGCCAACAAAACCCATGTAAGAAGATTATTATATATAAATTTCAAATAATTAAGTAGTTTAATAAAGATGTTGCTTTGATTTTATGATTGGTAGAAGTGCGGTTTGATTGTGATAGTTGTTAAGAAATGATCAACTAGGCAGCGACCTACGTTTCCACACCTGACAGGTGCAGTATTATCAGCGATGAGAGGCTTAGCTTCTGGGTTCGGAATGGAGCCAGGCGTT